>WRDZ01000103.1 GCA_009779595.1 Alphaproteobacteria bacterium
CGGAGCCAAAGACGGCGCGGGCGCGGGTGCAGGCGCCGGGGTTGGCGCGGGAGCCGGCACTTGCTGCGGCGACGGCTCGAATTTCATCGGCGGAGTTACTCCCAGGGCCGCGCACGCCGCCCCCAATCTGGTATTGAACTCTTCGTTTGTGGAAGTGCAGTTGATGGTTTTCATGCCCATTGCGTGCGCCTGCGTTACCAGGGCCAGGAAATACTTGTCCATGTCCGCGGGCGTGGCAGTTTTGTCGAACAGCACATCGACGTTCTGCCTGTTGCTGTACTTGTACGTGCATTTGCCGCTGTCGGCTACAATGCTTCGGTCCGGTTCATAGCGTAAGCTGCTGCCCGCAAGCGCACAGCCCCCGCCACATAAACTGTTCCACTGGCCTTGCATTTTCCTCCACTGGTCAGGCGTAATCGCCGCGGGGTCTTGGGCTGCGGTTGGAGGGACCGGCCCCACATTCACGGTGCCGAAAGGCGTGACCTCTGTCTTGTTGCCTGTTGCCGCGGGCCACCCCTGCTTGTTCAGCCTGACATGCCTTCTGTCAAACCAGTTCGCCCTGGAATAGCTGATAAGATGGTTGATGCTGCCTTCATCGATTATGATGCTGATTGTCCCGTCTTGCTGCTGCTCTTTGTGATATTTTACGCCTATGTTGTTCAGCATGTTTTCAGCGGTGTTTATATCCCGCTGCCTATGGGACGGCATGCGCAAGCCGACCGTATTGTCGTTGTTGAATAAAGCGCGGCAGTTGACAGGGCGCCTTCCCAGAATAGGAAAATACCTGACCGGAATCCAGCTGCGGATGCGCCTAAGCGACAGCCCCCAGCCGTTTTCGACGTAATTAAGGGCCCGCGTGGCAGCCCGCCCTTTGTCATAATCTATCATATCCTATCCTCCGTATTTTTCTTATTTTAAAACAAAAGCTTTACTTTTCCGTTAACCGGCCTTGGTTATCATTTCGTACGCGCGGTTCAGGTTTATCATCTGGGCAGTGGCCAGCGTGCTGTGGTTATAATCCGGGTGGTACTGCTTGCTTAACCGCTGGAACGCCGCTTTCACCTGCGCATTGCTGGCCGACGAGTTCAGCCCCAGCACGCGGTAATAGCACTCTTTGGGGTTCGCTGTCCGCACGACCGGCGGCTGCACATAAGCCTTTGGCTGCGGTTTGGGCTGTGGCTGAGCCTGCGCCTGCGGTCTTGGCTGCGGCTGCGCGGGCCTGGTCTGAAACACCGGCTTGGGCCTGGGCTTCGCAGCCGCCGCGATTTTCGCGGCCTTTATCGCTTCCGCCTGCATTTTCGCAATCTTGACCTTCTGCTTGCGCCGCACGTCCCGCACGTTGTCGTAAATATGGCCAAGCGACGCTCCGACCAATGCCCCGGGCAGGTTCAGGAACGCATACCCGACCACAGTGCCGGATATCTTGCCTATGTTGTTCTTTGCAGCATTCCTGTCGAATTGGAAACGTGTTGTGTTCATCTAAGTTCCACCCTATTGTAAAAACTGCGATATTATATCATATAACCGACACAAAATCAAGGGTAAAATTGTACGCTGTGATGTATTTTTGCGCGCCTATGGGCCTGCCCCCCGCCCCCTGCCCATAGGCGCGCCAGCAAAGCCAAAGGCTTTGCTGAAAACAAGAATAAATTATCCTTTTGTTAACCATATCAAGGTTAGTATTTTACGGTATGGGAAGCAGTTTGAAAGTGAAGGAAGCGCGCCGGATATTGGCAAAGGTTTACGCCAATCGGATAAGCTTTACGAAAAAGCTGTCCCAGCTGCCTGACCTGGCACCCGAAAGGAAGAAGAGCATCGCGTTTTCCCTGAAGTATCTGAAGCGGAAAAGGGCTCATTCGGGCAAGGTGTACAAGCAGGCCTGCGCCATATTGAAGCAAGAGCCGGAATTGAAGAAGCTGCCCTGGGAAACCAAGACCGCTATAAAATGCGCGGCGCTGCTGCATGATATCGGGCGCTCTTTGAACATCGGCCCCAATGGAGAGTATGACCATTCAATCCGCCACGGCAAACAGGGGGCCCAGCTTCTGCTTACCGGCTTCGGCATCGCCGACCCTGTGATACTGCTGGCCGTGTCGTACCACGATTCCAAGGACATGTCCGACATGTATGCCGACAGGGCCTGGCAGAACCTGCCGCGCCAGGACAGGCTGGACGCGGCCGTGGCAACGAAAATAACCCGCGACGCCGACAAGCTGGCAAACCTTTTGGATATCAAGTCGCAAAAACATTTCAGCAAGTATTTCAACAGGAAATCCTATGAAATATCGCCGCGGATTGCCGAAAGCTTTGCAAAGCGCCGGACTGCCGACTGGCGCGACGAAAAGACCCTTGCAGACAGGACTTTCATCCTGCTGGCCTGGTGTTTCGACCTGAATTACGGCACTACGCGCAAAATCATCAAAGACAAGCGGATTGTCGCAAAGCTTGTCAAAAGCTTCCTGCCGCGCGCCGGCCTGTCCGACAGCACCAAGGAAACAAAGGCCCTTGCCCTGTCGGTGCTGAAAAAGGAAGGCTGCGCCTAACTAACGCTAACGCATTAACGCGTGGGATTTGGCTGCGAACGCGTGCCGACCGGCTGCGGGCTGCGGGCTGGAGGCCTGGTTGCAGGTGTCGCCGCCGGCTGGGGCTGGGTCCTTGCGGCCGGAGGGATAATGCTGTTGGACACGGCAAGCTCTATCTGCGTGCGCTCGGCAGCCATTTCCGCATCGGTAATAAGCCCGGCTTCGCGGAAGAACTGCAGCTTGCGGACCGCCTCGGCCCCGGGCAGCAGGCCGCTTGGCGGGGCGGTCCTGGGCATCCTGCTGCTTGGGCTTGCCGGAGCAAGGGCGTCGATTATGACGCTGCGCTCGGCCATATATTCGCCCGCGGAAATCGCGCGGATGCTTTGAGCCTGCCGCAAAGCCGCCAGCCTTGCGATGATGTCCCTTGACGGCGGAACCGGCCGGTTGAAGCCCAGCGCCGGAGCAGGCTTGCTAAGCGGCAGCAAGGCGCCTATATTGGCGTTGCGGCGCTGTGTATATTCTTTATCGGTGATAAGGCCTTCCCTGCGCAGTTCCTGCAAAATCGAAAAACGCTCTGTATAGTTGTTTTCGTCTTCCGAGAACCCAAGGTTGAACACATGGCTTTCAGCATCGCCGCTGCCGCCGCCAGTAATGAAACCGACGCCAATGGCCATATTTTCCGCATCCATGCCGGTCGCGTCGCTTTTGACAAACACGGGCGTCGAGGCGTCGTTGGCCGTGGAAATCATGAACGGGGCCAGCCTTGCCCTGGCTATGTTCAAACGCTGCTCGGCCGTTTTGCCAAGAGTGCCCTGCGTCCCGTATTGCGGCTGCACTCCCATGGGGAAATCCCTGCCGGTTTGGGACAGGATGTCTTCGTAATTGCGGCGGGAAAGGTCGAACCTGCCGTAAATATCGTTTGTCACGCCCGAAACCATCAGCGCGTACGCATCGCCGGGCCTTTCCTTCAGCGCGTTCGCAGCATATGCGGCCGCGTTGTCGATATCGCCTTTGAACAAAGCGAC
>WRDZ01000104.1 GCA_009779595.1 Alphaproteobacteria bacterium
CAAGCAACATACCGGCCGACACGCTGACCCGGCGGCCGGACATAATGCAGGCCGAGGAAGCTTTAAAGGCTGCCAACGCACGCATATCGGCGGCGCGGGCAGCGTACTTCCCGGACATATCGCTTACAGCCTCGGCCGGGTATGTAAGCACCAAGCTGTCCAGCCTAGCCTCGGGTTCGTCCGGAACGTGGGGCGTTGGCGCAAACCTTTTCCAAACCGTGTTCGACGCCGGCAAAACCCGCGCCATGAACGAACAGGCGGAAGCAGAATACCGCCGTTTGCTGGCCATGTACGAAAAGACCGTGCAGGAGGCCTATAAGGACGTGTATGACTCGCTGAACGCAAGCCGCTCAAAGCAGCTGGCATACGCGGCATTATCGCGGCAGGTGAAAGCGCTTGAACGCGGATACCTGCTTAGCATCGACAAGTACCTGGCGGGGCTTATCTCGACGACCGACCTGCTGGACGTGAAGCGAGGGTGGCTGGCCGCACAGATGGGGCTGTCGGCGGCCCAGTATGACAGGATAGCGGCCACCGTATCGGTAGTGCGGTCTTTGGGCGGCGGGTGGGAGGCGCCGAAAACTAACCGAAAGTGAGAGGGCATGCGCCGCGCCGGCTTACCCGGCACAATTATACGGCATAAGGTACCCGACGGCAACGGCCACCAGCAAGACCGCCACCAAGGGCAGAACAACCTTTTCGAACGGGAAATGAGGCTTTCCGCCCCTCCTTTCTTTCATCCACTCATACCATTTCAGGCTTAACATGACAGCGGCCGCCCCGAACAGCGAGGCCAGAAGGAACGTGTCAATGTACAAGAACCACAGCACCACCCGCGGAGTATATGTAAGCTGCTTGACATACATGGCGCTTATGCCCGACAGGCACGAAACCATGATTATGGGGTCCCTGCCCCAGAAATTCCAGCCTTTTTTATCAAAGTATTTGATTATCAGCATGCCAAGTATCGCAAGCAAAGCTCCGCCCCAGACGGCGACAATGTTGTCGTCCACGCCCAGTTTTTGGGCTATGGCCAATGATGTGCCTATGGTTATGGCACACATGACGCACGCCGGGTTCACCGCGAAAGCCTTGGCCGGCGTGACCAGAAACACGGCTATTAAAGCTAACAGTTTTTTCATTGTAAAATCCCTTTCATATCCTTATCCACTTAGTAAAATCCATTAAACAAGGAAAACTGTTTTTGGAGGGCGTTCTTTCGGAGCATACGACCTTCCGGCCAAAAACCGGTATCGGGTACGGGCATATCCCCCCTGTGTTTCGTGCGCATGCCGCCATGCATAATTGCCGGGCATGAGCAGCAAAGGCGAGGACCGCGAAGAACAGCAATACTCTTCCACATGGCCGGCTTCTTCAGCCTGGCACGCATAACGGCTTTCACCGCCGTGAAATGAAGCGGAATAAACCCCCGCAAAGCCGGCGTTCAAGCATAAGACTATCATCAATATCTTAATCGCTGCCATAGGAAAATAGTTGCATTTTCAAACGGAAAAGTCAACCTGAAAAAACCGGCCAAGGCTTCTATGAGGAAAGAAGCCTGGTATAACCGCGCCGCCTTATCCAGGCCGGGATATGCTGTCCTTTACGGAACCTCATATAAGGCAGCACAAGCAATATTATGATGCTGGTGACAATCAGGGGGATAAGGAAATATATAACCCTGTAGGCTATCAGCGCGCCGAACACGGCGGCTTCGTTGCCCCTGGCGTCCGGAAGGAGGAACAGGAACAACCCCTCGAACACGCCAAGCGCGCCGGGAACCGGAGTGAACACGCCAAGCACCTGGGAAATCACGAACACCCCGACATAAATGTTGAACGGCACCTGTACCAGCGGATAAAGCACCGAGTACAGCACCAATGACGCAAGCAGACTGTCGCACATGCCCAAAGCCGCCTGCATTGTCGCCGTGCCCACGGTCGGCATTTTCATCGAATATTCCCCCACGCGCAGCTCGCGCTTGTAAAACGCCGCCATGGCGAAATAGCCGACAAGAACGACCAGGCACGGCCAAAATGCCAGCGTGACCGTGGCCGAGCTTCTCATATCCTGCGGGATAAGGAAAGATCCGGCTACCACCAGGAAAAGGCACCCGACAAGATACGTGAAGCCCGAAAAGATTATCATCTTGAAAATCTCGTTCATCCGGAATTTCCACCGGGTGTAAAGGTGATAGCGTATGGCCGCGCCCGACACCACGGCCGTGCCGGCATTGTTGCTTATGGCGAACCCAAGGAAGCCGGCAAGCAGCCACTTCCACGGCTCCAGCGTCCTTCCTATATAACGGAGGGCAAGCCTGTCATACATGGCAAGCACCACATACCCCATGACGCAGGCTGCCAGCGCATACGCCAGGTTCCTGCCCGGTATGGCAAGCATCGCGGCTTTTATGTCGGCCATAGAATGCCGCCCCAGCTGGGTGTATATGGACAGGACGGCCATGATGAAAAACACCACGCCAATCCAGTTAATCACTTTTTTCACCACTCTTTTATGTTTCGGCTGCATATCAGTCTATCGTCCTTGAAAAAACATAATTTTAAATATAGTCCAAAATTACCGCCGTTTCAATGACAAATTGAAACAATTGTAAACAAACCCGGACCGGTCGTTGTTTGCCATGTTTAAAAACTTTCATATTGACATGCTTGCATGCCCTGTTGTATAATGGGCCTTATGTACTTTACGGATACCAATACTCTAATGACTAACGCTTTTACGCAAATATGTATATGTATGCTTCTTATCATGGTGCTCTGGACGCCAGGGGGCGGCACGTTATGCGTTAGAAGGATAGTCAAAGCTTAACTTCATAACCAAGACAACTTAAAAAGCCTCCTTAACAAAAGGGGGCTTTTTCATTTGCATATCAAGGAGAAAACAATCATGTCTATCAAATTACACAGCAATATACTAGATACAATCGGAAACACGCCGCTTGTCCGGATAAACCATTTGAATCCAAACCCATCCGTGCCCATGTATGCCAAACTTGAAGGATTCAATCCCGCCGGCAGCATCAAAGACCGCATAGCCCTGAACATGATACAGCAGGCCAAGACGGACGGCAAGCTTACAAAAGATAAGATTATCATCGAGGCCTCGTCCGGCAACACGGGAATCGGCCTAGCCATGATAGGCGCCGCGATGGGCCACGGCGTACATATAGTCATGAGCGCCGGCGCCAGTGTGGAACGGCAGAAGATAATCAAGGCTTTCGGCGCTGAAATCATCCTTACCGATGCAGAACTTGGCACGGACGGAGCCATCATGAAAACACGCGAATTGGTCGCGGCCAATCCTGATCGCTACCTGAATCTTGACCAGTACTCGAACCAATATAACAAGCTTGCCCATTATGAAACGACCGCGCAAGAGATTTGGGACCAGACCGGCGGCGCGGTTACCCACATGGTGGCTTCCCTTGGCACCTCGGGCACGCTTATGGGAGTGGGCATGAAACTTAAATCGCTTAAGCCCCAAATAATGATTATCGAAGCCCAGCCG
>WRDZ01000105.1 GCA_009779595.1 Alphaproteobacteria bacterium
GCTTGGTTTAACTTTTTTCACTTAATCCAAGCATACCAGCACAGCTTTAAAAAACCATTAAAGCCTGTAAACGCCCTTGTTCCAGCGGTTCAAGTCGACTTCCGAGCAACGCAAGCTGCAGAACGGCGCATATCCCGCGTGCGAGGACTGGCCGCACATCGGGCAAACCTTGGCTATGGACGCAAGCTGCGACGTAATCGACGGACGCTTTTCCATGGAAGGTTTTTTGGCTGTGGAAGATAATTTCGTCCCGGGGGACGGAGTCTTTGATTTAATCATCTGCATCTCCAAATGGTTTGAAAGTTGTAATCCCGCTTGTTTTGGCAAGCCTTTCCCTTTTTGTCTGCTCGTCGACCGACAAGGAGGCGATGGGCCTGGCTTCCAGCCTTTGCACGCCTATGGGTTCGCCGCTTTCTTCGCAATACCCATAGTTGCCGTTTTCAATCTTATGCAAAGCGTGGTCTATTTCGCCGACCAGCTTCATCTGGCGCGAACGGGTCTTCATGTCCTCGGCAACGGCGGTTTCGGCCGCAGCCCTGTCAATCAAGTCGGACGAGGACAGGTCCACGCTGCCGAAATTGTTCAAAGTCTTTTCTGCTTCGCCAAGCAGCTCTTCCTTCCAAGCGGTAAGTTTGCGGCGGAAGTATTCCAGCTGGTTTTCGTTCATAAACGGTTCTTTTTCACTTGGTTTATATCCGTCCGGCAGCTTCACTTTCATCACCATTGAACTCCTTAAACTGTTTAATATCCGTGCTATGTCTTAAGTAGTCAAATGACACTATATTAAACGAAACCGACGGTCAACACATTTGTACCGGGTTATCCACAGATTAAAAATATATTTTTTTCCCTATGGACTTTTTTATTTTTTGGCGTAAAATCGTTAAGCATATTGTTTATAAAATCAGCTTTTTGTAAGCTTCGCGATTTCAACTTCGGCACGCAGCTCTATTTCAGCCAGGATTTCCATCAAAGCCGGGTCGCTGGCCAAATCCTTGGTTTCGCCGGCCATCTTGGAAAGGCTGTACAAATCCTGCTTGGCGATAGAGCCGGTCAATATTTCGGTCCGCACCTCTTCCAGCTTGTCCAGCAGCTGGCCGCCCTTTTCAACAGCGCGGCGGTTGCGGGCCCGCCCTTCCGAATCCATGGTCAAGGTCTGGGCGGCAAGCACCGTGCCCATGCCAGCGACCGCGGACGCGTCGTGCACGGCTTCGTCGCTTGCGGCTTCCTGGACCAGCAGAGCGGCAAACGCCGCGCCCGTGGCCGAAGACGACTTTTTCTTTTCGGTCTTCTGCGTGTTTTGGACAGACGTCAAGCCGGTTATATTTATCATGGTTTCAGTCTAACAAAAATTTTCAGCCAACGCCAGAGATTTTTGCTGTTGCCGCAAATTTATAGTCTTCCGCCGAACATCGGGATTTGTTTTGCCCTTATCATCGCATTGTCTATGCACTCTTTTGCATAAGCTTCCGGGCGCATGCTAAAGCCGTTGGCGTTCGAAATCCGCAGGCGGACGTGCGGCTGGCTTACTTCGCCGGCGGCCGGTCCGACCGCGCCGACAGCCTGCCCGCGCCTTACCGCATCGCCTTTGCTGACGCGTACATTCCCGCCAATATTCATATATGTGACTATCCTGCCGTCGTTATTCCTTACCACCAAAAACCTGCCGGAAGCCAAAGGATCGTTGCCCACTTCCATGACCGTGCCGTCCGCTATTGCCGGGACAGCGGTCCCTTCCGGGGCAAGATACGCCGTGCTGTCGGAAAACCTGCTGCCCATCTGGGTGACATTCTTCCCGAAGTTCGGGTTGGGAGCCACTCTGAACGATCCGTAAAACGCATAATCTATCGGACGCAGGCGGCAATTTTCAGGAGGATTATTACGGCCAGCCGTTTGCCCGGTTTGCGCGTACGCCGTGCCGGCGCTTGAAGGCACGCGTTCACCGATTGCCCTGAACGCCGAAGCCATGCGTACGCCTGGCGCGCTGAAAACCGATGCCTGCCTTTGGCCGCCGGAAGGAGCGCGCGCGATTATCCCCTCGTTTGCCGGGGCCCTTCTGTAAGTGTTGGCTGCGGCGTCATAATTCCACCGCACCGGGCCTATGCCGAAGCTTGCAAGCCTGACCGCCGGATTACGATTGGGAGTCAGGACCACCGGCAGGCTGCGCATATCCGCCGTAAGGTTCTGCACCACGATTTTCGGAGCTCCCCTTTGCGACTGGAAAATCACCTTTAACTGGCAGCTGCCGTCGCCGTTGCATGTATGGCCGCTGCGATACTGAGTGAATATCAGCCTGTACCCCCTGGCCAGTTCGTGGACAAACCCGTAATATTCCGGTTCGGGCCTGGCTGTCCTTGCCTGTGCTGGCAGGGGCCTTTCCTGCTGTTCGATATGGGCGGCCAGCCTTTCTTCGTACTGGATTTCTTCGCGCCAGAATTGCTTGTGCTGTTCTATCATCGCCTCGCCGGTGATTTTCCTAAGCATGAACGACGAAGACTGCCGACCTTGAGCCAGCGCCGCCGTGCTGCACACAACTGCCATAAAAGCCAAAACGTATTTCGCGCGAATCATAGGGCTTGCTCCATAAAAATTTTGATTCCTGCCATAAGCGTTGCATAAAAAGGTTACTAAAGTATAAAGGTTGCGGGGGCTGGCTAATTTTTGACATATAACGCGAATTGCCGGCGCACGCCGTGTTATTATTTGACAACCTCTTGGCGGGTGATATACAATTTCACTAAGCCACGACAGAGGAGGCACAGAACATATGACGCTATCCCGAAGGGAGTTTATCAAAAAAGGCCTTATTGCCGCTGGAACCACGGCAGCGGTGCTGGGGGGCTTGGGCGTGGTGCCCGGCCTGTTTGCGATGAGCTCCAAGAAAAAGGAGCCGGGCAAAGAGATACAGGGTCAGATATTGGGGCCAAGATACCTGGAACTGGAGAAAAGCGGAGAGCTTGAGCGCCGGGAAAAGGCGCTTTGGAAGCAGCTTGAACGCTGCCACCTGTGCCCCCGCAAGTGCGGCATCAACCGCGCGGCCGGCATGAAGGGCCCGTGCGCTTCGTCCGATACGTTCAAGGTCGCTTCATTCGGGCCGCATCACGGTGAAGAGGCTCCGCTTGTGGGCAGGCGCGGTTCGGGGACGATTTTCTTTTCCAACTGCAACCTGCTTTGCGTCTTTTGCCAGAACTGGCAAATCGCCCATCGCGGACAGGGAAGGCAGACCAGCCACGAACAGCTTGCGGACATGATGCTTGACCTGCAGCGCAGGGGCTGCCACAACATCAATCTGGTGTCGCCCACGCACCTGGTCCCACACATTGTCAAAGCGGTCCGAATCGCCATTCCCAAGGGGCTGAACCTGCCGATACTGTATAACTCCAGCGGGTATGAAACGCTTGAGGTGGTCAAGCTGCTTGACGGCATCATCGATATCTA
>WRDZ01000106.1 GCA_009779595.1 Alphaproteobacteria bacterium
CACGAACCCGTTGTCGCCGGTCAGCACCTTGACCCGCACTCCGTGGTCAAGCAAAGAGGCTATGGCCTTTTTCGCCCCTTCTTTGGGCGGGTCCAGGAACGCCAGGTACCCGACCAGTATCATGCCCGATTCGTCCTTTACGGTGAAGCCGCGGTTGTGGTCAAGGGCTTTCCTGGCCACGCCCAGCACGCGCAGCCCGTCCTTGTTCAATTTGGCGCACGCCTGCGCGATTTTACGGCGCATTGCCGGCGTCAAAGGCTTCACGGCCGCGCCGTCGTCGTATGATTTGCATACGGCCAGGATTTCCTCGATAGCCCCCTTTGTGATGATTTCGGGATATTTTTCGTCCTTGCCCTCGATGACCACGCTCATGCGGCGGCGGTTGAAGTCGAAGGGGATTTCATCAATCTTGCGGTACTGCTTCAGGGCGTCCGTTGCAACGCCTTCCTCCTGGGCGCGCTGGATGATGCTGATGTCCATCAGGTTCTTCAGGCCCGTCTGGTAGTGGCTGTTCAGGAACCCGTAATCAAGCACCCGCCGGTCTTCGCGCCCGCGCACGTTGAAATGGTATTCAAGTATTACCCTGTCCTGGGTTATGGTGCCGGTCTTGTCCGTGCACAATATGTCGATGGCCCCGAAATTCTGTATCGAGTTCAGGCGCTTGACGATTACCTTGCGCCGGCTCATGTCCACGGCGCCCTTGGCAAGGTTGGTGGACACTATCATGGGCAAAAGTTCCGGGGTCAGCCCCACGCCCACGGCCAGGGCGAAAAGCAGGGCCTGCATCCAGTCGCCCTTGGTGAAGCCGTTGATGAAAAGCACGGCCGGCACCATGACCAGCATGAAGCGTATCAGCACCCATGACACGGACTTCACGCCCTTGTCGAAGCTTGTGGGCGGGGCTTTCTCGCCAAGCTGCCTGGCTATGCCGCCGAAAATAGTGTTGTCCCCGGTTTTCAAAGCTATGACCGTGGCCGTGCCGGAAACCACGTTGCTGCCCATGAACGCCATGTTCTCAAGGTCCAGCGGGTTGGAGGGCGGCTTGCCCGTCACGAACGCGAACTTCTCTATGGGCGAGGATTCGCCCGTCAGGCTGGACTGGCTGATGAACAGGTCCTTGCAGTCCAGTATCCGGCAGTCGGCCGGTATCATGTCGCCGCCGGCCAAACAGATTACGTCGCCCGCGACTATGGAGCCGATGGGCAGCTCGGCCTTGCGGCCGTCGCGCATGACGGCCGCCATGGTCTTGACCATCTGCGAAAGCTTCTGCGCCGCCTTGCCGCTTTTCCGCTCTTGTACGAAAGTCAGGGTGCCGCTTAGGCACACCATGGTGATTACTATGATAAACGCGGTATAGTCATGTTTTCCGCCGGCCGCCATGATGACGTCCGTGAACAGGGAAACGCCCGCCAGCACAAGCAGCACCAGCGTGAACGGAGTGATGAACGCCAGGAACAGCGTCTTGGCAAGCGAATCCTTTTTGGCCTTGCTTATCTCGTTGCGGCCGTATATCAAGCGCTGCCTTGCGGCCTCGCCGCGGTCGTATCCGTCAAGCGAGTTCCCGAAAAACTTCAGCACCTGGTCCGAAGGCTGTCCGGCCATGTCCGCAAGCGTAAAATCTTTGCCGGCGCGCTTTTGTTCCATAGCCCCCCTGTATTGAAAATACCGTTTTGCCCGGTAAAGCATAGCCGGACTTTCGGTTACAATGCATTTATGCTGCGGCGCTTTGTCGTTGAACAGGTGCGTTCCGCCCGGGCAAGCGCGCAAAAGCGAGCCGAAAGCGAGCGGGCGCGCGCCGCCTGTGGACGGGCGGACGCGCGTGTCTTGCAGACCGCCTTGCAGGGCCGCTTCGCGGCAAGTTGTTTATTAAGGAAAAACAACGCGGCAAAAGTATTTTACCGACAATTCACAGCGGCATGGCGACAAGCCCCGCCGCAAGGAGTATCGCGGACACGGCAATCGCCATGATGACGGCCCCTGCCAGGCCAAGGCCCCATGCTGCAAGTATCTTCAGGACGCCCGCCTGTTTCCCGCCGTTTTCTATATGCTGCTCTATGTCGTGTTTCTGGAACCTTTCCATCCACCAGATGGCCCCGACCGTGTAAAGTATGGGCGTCAGCCTGAAGAACGCAAGGGTGTTTTCGCCGGGCACAAGTATGGCCGCGGGCATAAGCACTGCCAGTACCAGGACAGAGGCGAAAACAGCCTTCTTGGCCATGTCGTCCTGCCCGAATATCTTATGGTTCCTGTACAGCATATAGCCTGCTACCATGGGGCCGAACAAAATGGTGCCCACTCCCATGCTGCCGATTCTGAAAACCTCGCCTTTTGGCACGACCTTGCCCGTTGGGGCGAAACCATCGTCTGACATTTTTTAAGCTCCTTTAAAACCCTATGGGCATCATATCCGCCTGCGGTATAATTTTCCGTTAATGTCCGGCGCTAGCGCTGCATGCCGTCTTTCCAGTGTTTCCTGCATACCGCCTTATACTTGTCGTTGCCGCCGATTTCCACCTGGCTGCCGGTCTTGACGACTTTTCCGTCCCGGCCATACCTAAGCCCCATGATAGCCTTGTTCATGCAGCCGCTTGCGCTGCAATACTGCGACATGTCCTCAAGGTTGTCCGCTATGCGCAGCAGCTGCTCGGAGCCCGGGAAAAAGTTGCCGAACGCGTCGACCCTCAGGCCGTAAGCGTGCACCGGGATGTCATGTTCCGTGTTCAGCTTTTCAATGTACGTGATGTCGTCCTTTGAAAAGAACTGGGCCTCGTCCAGGAAAATCACCTCCGGCAGCGCAGCGCCCAGGTCACGCATGTCCTTTTCGAAGAACTGCGCCACGTTCTTGGTGGCGAACCCTTCCAGGTCGCTTTTGACTATGCGCGAGTTGAACACGCATTGCCTTGTGTTCGCGTCGGATTCTTCCACGTCCTCGTCCCTTGTGTCCCTCCAGGGCTTCAGTATCAGCACGTGCTTGCCCTTTTCCATCAGGTTGTACGCCTTGATAAGCATGGCCGTTGATTTCGACGAGTTCATCCCGCCCGTGACGAATGATATTTCCGACATGTCCTGCCCCGTTTTTATGATTACATACGCAGTATATCACGGGGCAGGACCAATACAACAGGAATCTGGCCGGCCGGTTATTTGCCGTCGTTCCCGGCTTTTGCAAGGCGGGCGGGCATGTTGTTCGAATTGGCCGGCAGGGGGTTGAATACGCCGTTGTCGACGGCCTGCGCGCCCCTTTCCGCGGCCATGAAGCGCGAGAACATGCTCTTCGGGTCGGCCAGCAGGTTTGCCGGGGTGTCGCTTTCCACGACACGGC
>WRDZ01000107.1 GCA_009779595.1 Alphaproteobacteria bacterium
AAAGCTTGCGCACGGACGGCTTCTGCTGCAGGTGCATGACGAGCTTCTGTTCGAAATCCCGGCCGAGTTCGCCGACGATGCAATGGCGCAGATAAAGCAGGTCATGGAGCAGGCCGTCACCCTTAGCGTGCCACTAAGCGTGGATATCAGCAAGGGGCAGAACTGGGACGCGGTGCATTGATTCGATAAATAATACAAAACGTTATGTCCTGCTCGCGGCATTTTTAATGCAACTGGCGACTTTAATGAAAAACCTGCGACTTTTGGCAAAAAACGGTTAATTTTTGTTTTCGCCGTTTTCCTGTCAAGAGGAAAATGCAGATGGATATTTTTTTGCGCGTAAAAATTCGCTTTTGACACTTTGCCCATGGGGGATATTTGCGTCAAAAGCGAATTTTAAAAAGTACCTGTTGCGCCAGCAACGCGAATCAAAAAATCTTGCTTGGAAGGGGCTGGGGGAGGGAAAGCAAGATTTTTTGTATTAATTCACAGATAAAAGGCCGTCACAGTCACCTGCCGTTTTGCTGCCTGGCCATCATCATCCTATTGGTTTCCTGCTGGTTGTCCGCGTCCTGGTCCTGGGACATCACTATGCCAAGCATGGCCGTGGGGTCGCCAAGCAAGGCCGCGGTAGCCGTCCATGCGGGGACGCCTTTTTGGAATATTTCCTGCCCGGTTTCGGTTTCATGCGCGCAGCCGCACGGGACAATGCCGGTGGTGATGGGCCTTTTCCCCAAGAGCTCCTGCTGCACTTCTTCCTGCTGCAGCAGCCGGGTCGTTTCCCGCAGCCTTTCGGCCTCTTCCTCGTTTGCCTGCCGCCTTTCGGCGTCTTCCTGCCATTTGGGTTTTTGCTGTTCTGCCATATTGCCGTTTTCCTATGCCTGCCCGAATATAACTTGCAGCCGTTTAAATAATAGTTAAGAAAGAGCGCATTTGCCCACGTTTTGTGTCTTGCAAAAGCCGGGCGAATCCGGTATCAATAATACAAGGGGAGTTTAATGCTATGAAAGCCCATATCCTGCAAGCAGTGGCCAATCCGCCCAAAATGATTTGGGCTCCGTTCGTGCCGGGCATCTTCAACATTTTGATGACCATGTTCTTCACGATGTTCGGCGTGGTCATGTTCCAGATGAACCCTTTGATTGGCATAGTTTCCCTGCCGTTTACGCACAGCATAATCATCGCCATCGGCAAGCACGAGCCGCACCTTTCCAACATGCTGATGAGCCTTGGCAGAACCCGCGGGTCAAAGAACCCATACCGCTCAAGGGGGGCTAAATTTGCTCCTTGACATACTCAAGCAGGTATTGACCGAAGGCATTTCCACCCCGCAAACGGTGCTGTGGGTGATAAGCTTCATAGGCGTGGCCCTGCTGGCCAGCCTTATGGTTTCGCGCCTTGGCGAAATGCTGCTGCCCAGCCCAAAGGAAACCCGCGTGGCGGATTTCCTGCCGTTCCAGGCCCTGCTTGATGACGGCATGACCATCGAATGCAAGGACAAGACCCTTGTGCGCGTGTTTTCCATAAAAGGGGCGGACGTGACGCTGGCCTCGCCCGAGTACCGGCTTAACCTGCTGGAAGCGAAAAAGCGTTTCGTGGAAGTGTTCGGCGAGCTGAACGTCACGGCGCGCCTGATAACCCTGCGCGAAAAGGCCCCGCAGGAAAAATACCTGAACTTCGAGAACAAGCTGCTGAAGGAAATCGCTACGCAGTGGTCGTCGATACTGCACCGCGTGTTCGTGAACCGCCATTACCTGATACTAAACGTGCCCGATTACAAGAACAACCTGAAAGACCTTGAGCAGGCGTCGCAGGCCATAATCGCGATACTGGACAACTATACGGTCACCCCGATGTACGAATCGGAGACATCGACGCCGGAAGAATCGCCGTTCTACCTGCTGGCCCGCATGGCCAGCCCGCTTTCAAGGCCGACGCCCAAGATAGGCAAGTACTTCGGGCTTGGGTTGAACTCGATGCTGACCAGCGACTATGTGCACTTCACCAAGGAAGACGGCATAGTGCGCTTTTTCGCGGGCAACCATGAAAAGCTGTGCATCACCATGGGGCTTAAGCGCCCCGGCGACGCGATGGACGAGAACATGGTGGCCACCCTGCTGGCCATGGACGTCGAGCTGACGGTCGTGCACAACTATAAGCCCATAAACAAAATGAACGCCATGGCGCTGCTGAAGCAGCAGCAGCTGCAAAGCAGGAGCATCTCGTATTCGCGCAGCACGGACGAGCAGTGCGAACGCGCCATGCAGATACTGGACTCGACAGGCACCGACGCGGAAACCATAGGCGAGTACGCGCTGACCGTGTTCATATACGGAACGTCGCGGGAAGAGCTGGATTTCGGCCAGGCCGAGGTGGAAAGGATATGCCGCTCGTACGGGGCGGCGCCGGTGCGCGAAAGCTGGGTCACGCAGTCGACGTGGTTCGCCCAGTTCCCGACGTACGACATATACCCAAGGGTCTATAGGTTCCTTTCAAGCGTGGTGGCGTGCGCTTTCTGCCTGGAGCGCCCGACCGAGGGGCGCAACATGTCGGACTGGGGCGAAGGCCCCATCGCGCTGTTCCGCACCGCGCTTGGCACTCCGTACAAGTGGCAGTTCCACGTGACCGAGGAAAAGGTGGCCGTGGGGCACGCCATTGTCATCGGGCCCACTGGGCTGGGCAAGACCACGCTTCTGTCGTTCCTGGGCGGGCAGGCCATGCGCCACGACAACCTTAAGGTGTACTTCTTCGACCGCCACCGCGGGGTCGAGATTTTCACCAACGCCATCGGCGGGTCGTACATACAGTTCGACGGCGAGGAGAACGTGACCACCCTTAACCCGTTCGCGTGCGTGGACAACGCCGAGAACCGCGCGTTCCTGCGGCGGTGGATGCGGGACATAACCAAAAACAACGACAGCGTGTCAGAGCGCGAGATAGCCCGCGCGGTCACCACGTCGTTCGACTATCTGCGCCCTGAAGAGCGCACAATGAAGAACCTGTACAAAAGCTGTTTTTCGCCCACGGGCAAGATGCGCAGCGAGCTGTTCCGCTGGGTGAACGACGACCAGTACGGGCGGATATTCAACTCGGTCGACGACAACCTGGACCTGAAGTCGAACTTCATGGCGTTCGATTTCACCAACATCTTCCAGGACGAAGAGCTTGCGCCCGCGGTGATAAGCTATCTGATGCACCGCATACACACGGTGGCCGCGCTGCAGGGCGACCCGTCGCTGATAATAATCGACGAAACCGCGCCCATGCTTAAGCACCCCATGTTCCGCGAGTCGTTCATCATCGGCCTGCAAGAGGGCCGTAA
>WRDZ01000108.1 GCA_009779595.1 Alphaproteobacteria bacterium
CAGCCTCGACAGCCATATCGTTCGCCGCACTATCCCTCTCCATGACCATAGCCGCCCTGGGAGCGGCCATCATGCCCGCACCCATAGCCATATCCGGCGCACCCCTGGTTTGCCTGGCATTCTGCGGCTCGTAATCTATCCAGTGCGTGGACAGCTGCGGCATTTGCGTGCCCACCGCCGGGCGCGCGGTCGACAGCGTCAGCGACACATCGCTCCAGTCGTCGCCCGTGGTTTGATGGACCAGGCCGTACATCACCACCTGCATTTGCGACGTCCTGGTGTCCAGCCGCGCGTCGTACACCGGAGCCCACCTTGCGCTCCTTACCATATATGACACGTTTATCGTCGCGGCCGTCGCCCTGGGAGCCTGCACATTGACCACCGCGGTAAGCGTGGCCCTGCCGCCTCCCCTTGCCGCCGCAAGCTCGGCCGTCAGCTTGTCCCTGTCCTTTTGCAGTTCGGCCAGCCGCCGCTGTTTCTCAATCGACTGCCTTGACGTTTCGGTATAGCTTTTGAAAACCTGCGGCCATGATTCCAGCGTAAAGTTCTGTTTGGTGTGCTCCCTGTTCTGCCACAGCGAGGTTATGAACTCGGACGATTTCTGCAGGGCGGCGATTTCCGACTGCACGACCATGATTTGCTTGTCCACGGCGTCTATTTTCGCTGTTATCTCGCGCTCTCTGGCGTTCACGGCATCGCGGGCGACCTGCTGTACGATGTCGACCGCGCCGATTGAAAAATCGCCCCGGCCGTCCACGCGTATTGACCGCTGGTCCGCGTCGACGGGCAGCCCTTCCATGGAAATCCTGCTTGCGCCCTGGGGTATGTTCACCGTCATAATGCGCTGTATTATGGCGCCATGCGGGAACACAGTGGCTTCGCGCACGGTTCCCCGCCCCGTTATATCGGCCCCAAGCGCGGCCGTCGACAGGAAAACCGCAAAAATCGTTAAAATAATGGCTTTCATATAATCCTCCGTATTATTCGGATTATATGGACCGAAAAATAAATAAAGGATTAAAGCGCCTGCGCAGTCCGCCCGGGCAAGCGCGCCATTAGCGAGCTTCAAAGCGAGCGACGCGCGACGCCTTATGGCGGGCGGGCGCGCGTGTCCTGCGGACCGCCTAATGGAGCCGCTTCGCGGCAGATTGTATTATTAAACGAAAAGATATCAAAACTCCTGCCAGCCGAAAACCGCCATGTCCACGAAACCGTCGGGCGACACGGCCACTCCTTCGGCAGCAAGCTTTTTGGCCTGCACGCCCGCGCCGCCGAAAGCGAACGCCGGGGCAAGCCGCCCGTCGCGGTTCACCACCCTGTGGCACGGGACATTGACAGGGTCGGGGTTGCGGTGGAGTATGTTGCCTATCATCCTGGCCGCCCGCGGCTTGCCGGCCATCGCCGCAATCTGCCCATAGGAGGCCACTTTCCCTTCGGGAATCTCGCTGACGATTTCATATACTATCTCATCAAATCCGGCCATAGCCTTTTATACAGACTGCCGGTGAGGAAAACGACCGTTAAATCACACGGCAGGCTAAAAACGTTATTGACAAACGTCCGGCAAATATGGTATAAAAAACAGTGTTGCGGGTGCATAGCTCAGTCGGTAGAGCAGCTGACTCTTAATCAGCGGGTCGCAGGTTCGAATCCTGCTGCGCCCACCAGGATTCCAATGTAATATCAATATGTTGCAACGCGGCCGTTATGGCCGCTTTTTGCCGTTGCTCCACTGTTTTCAACCCCTCTTACGTGGCCACGCCGCTGAAGCAATAGGCTCCGCCGCTAAGGGTGTACATATCCCTGACAGGGCATGTCCCGCAAAGGCAGCCTTTGTTTTCCTTGATTAAACCGCTGCGGCCGAACGCGCAGTACAGGTCTTCCATGCCATTGCTCTTTTCGCTTACCCCTTGGCTCTTCTGCGCCATGAACTTGGCTTTGCACTCTTTGGTATAGGTCGGACATTCCATGCACTTGCACATGCTTACGTTCTTTTCTGATTTCTTCACTTTTGACATAACAGCCTCCTTTGTTGTAGCCCTATCCATGATAGGGCGCCCCGGCGTTTTGGTAAACCTAGCCTTTATATTACGGCTTGACTTGCCGCTGCCGCGCGGTATAATTTATGGGTATGCTTTATCGAAAATCACGGAGGTAACATGGGAAGACTTACGATTGTTTATATCTTTGCAGCAGCGGCCGTTGCCGCGCTGGCCAGCACTGCCGTCACGCACTGCACCCAAAGGGACGCCGGAGCGGACAACGCCGCCGCCAGCGTCAGGGCTGAAGGCGCGCAAACGCTTGCGGGCAGGAAATTCCGCACCGCGCACCAGAACGGCACGCCCATAACGCTTGAGTTCGCAGCCGAAGGCTACAGCTTCCACGGCCGCGTGGTCAACAATTTCCGCGGCAGCTATAGCATAGACGGCAACAACATAAAGTTCGGCCAGACGGCAACTACCATGATGATGGGGCTGCCCGACGCCATGACGGCCGAGCAAGATTTCTTTCGGTTCCTGGAAGCTGCGGACCGCTTCGAGATATCCGGCGACACGCTGACGCTGCACGCGGGCGGCAAAACCATGGTGTTCGAAAAAGCCGAATAGGCCTTCATATCGTCCATGCAAGCTCAATTTACTTGTGCCATAGCGCGCCGCCTTGGGGCGGGCGGACGCGCGTGTCCTGCGGACCGCTTGGCAGAGCCGCGGCCGCGGCAGGATTTTAATATAATTATAAAACGCATGTTTCGCAGCTCATATATTATGCTTGCGGAAAAGTTGAATTGTGGCATAATTGTCATATAAAACATATATGGACAGGAGGCCGCCATGCACCGGGTTATAATCGACAAGGACCAGCTTAAGGAAAAAGAAGTCTCTATCGACAACCTGGACGAGTTCATAGGCCACCGCATAAAGACATACCGCAGGCTTACCAACCACAAGATATCCCTTATGGCCGACCTGCTGGGCATAAGCACCCACCAGTACAAGAAGATTGAAAGCGGAGCCGCGTCCATAAGGATAAAGCATTTGTGGAAACTGATAAACTTCTTCAATGTGGACGCAAACTATTTCCTGATGGACTATGCCAAGCATGAAAGGTCCAGGCAGTCGCGCTTCGACGTGCTGCTGATGGCGCGGCAGAAAAACCGGCGCGTGAAGTACCGCAGCGACGGCGATGCGGAAGGGGTGCAAGACCTTATCGGGCGGCTCAAGCAAAAGTAAGGATATTCACCTGCCTATGGCAAAGCGTATGTCTTCTATAGCCAGCGGCAGGTTGCGC
>WRDZ01000109.1 GCA_009779595.1 Alphaproteobacteria bacterium
GAGTTCCGCGAGGGCATTCTCCCCTTTGCCATGCAAAACCCCATGATGCTGATTTTCAACGAATACGACGCCGGGCGCCCCGACGTCATGTTCGTCCTGCAGCGGGTGCTGGAAGACAACGGGACCTTGACTTTGCTTGACCAGACCCGGGTCATACACCCCAACAGGTTCTTCCGGATTTTCGCCACTGCCAACACAATCGGGCTTGGCGACGAAACCGGCCTTTATTATGGGACGCAGCAGCTGAACCAGGCGCAGCTTGACAGGTGGCACATCGTCACGCAGCTAAGCTATCTGTCGCCACAGCACGAGTTCGCCATGATACGGCCCAAAACGACCGACGTCATATCCGACCAGCTTTTGCAAAGCATGATAGAGACCGCCAACCGCATAAGGCACGCGTTCGCTGCCCAGAAAATCACCAACGTCATCAGCCCGCGCGCGGTCATAACATGGGCGGAAAACACCGAAATAATGAAGTCCGTCCCCTATGCGTTCAGGATAAGCTTCTTGAACCGCTGCAGCCCGACCGAGTATCAGGCCATAAGCCAGATTTACAGGGAAAGCATGGGGCATGAACTATGAGGACATGATAAAGTTCCGGCGGCTGGTGCGCAAGCTGTCCATAGACCTGCGCCCCAGGATTATCCACGGAAGCGACGGCAACGGGCGGATAAACCCCGCTTTGTTAAGCAAGGTGATTTCTTCGCCGTATTATGAAGAGATATATTACCGGTATGAATATCCGCCAAGCTGGGCAATCGCGTTTTCCGGCCCTGTCAACAGCGTGTTCCCGCGGCTGCTGAAAACCGCCGGGGTTGTCATAATCCCGCCGCACGCCATGAAAAAGACCATGGCCGACAACAAGGTGCTTATACAGGTGCCGCAAGAGGGCGACATCGACAAGGCCGTGCTGGACCAGCTGGAAAACGCGTTCAGGCGCATAAACCTGTTTTGATTGGAATCGGGCGGGCTAGGCGGTTTTCTTCGCGGTCCCGGCCTTGCGGTCGCGGGCCTTGATGATTCTTTTCTTGATTTTCAAGGCATCTTCGGTCAGGCGCGAATTCGGCTTGCCCAGAAGATAAGCGTCCAAGCCGCCGTTCTTCTCGATGGTTTTCAGCCCGCGGGTCGAAATTTTCAATGCCACGGTCTGCCCAAGAATCTCGCTTAACAAGGAAGCGGACTGCAGATTCGGCTGGAATCTGCGCTTGGTCTTGTTGTTGGCGTGGCTGACCCTGTTGCCCGTCAAGCCAGTACGGCCGGTTATGATGCAAGTTCTTGACATATCTATATCCTATAAAATTTTGATAACTTGATTTTTATAACGCATTTTTCGCCAAAAGTCAACCATAAAAAGTTAAACCGGATAATACAAAGGAAAAGCATGGACTTGCCTGGAAAATAATGATAAACTTGCCCTATTATGATGCAAAACAAATACTTTAACGTCTGCCTGTCCCATTTGCACGGCCTGTACAGGCTTTTGTACGCCAACAGCATGCCGGGCCATTCGCCTCATGACGTCATGTGCCTATATTTCAAAAAGCATGGCTGGGATAAGCTGATAACCGCTGATGATATTGAAACATTAAGATATTATCTCTATAAACGTATTAATCGCCAAAATCTCCAAGCCCAAACCGTGAAGGCGCAAAAGCCGTCGGAGTTTGAAGACGTCAGCCCCGGTGTCATAAAAATCTTTGAAAAAGCCGAACATGAATACCTTCGGCAGATATGGAACCCGGGCATTCCCTACCTGCAAAAAAATGCCCGGCATATACAAAACCTGTTTAACGAAAAACATGTGGAAATATTTGAACGGGCGCGCGAGTTTTATCAAGCGCCCATGCCCAAGCAGCCCTATACGGTCGCCCTGCATCCGCTTCCTCCCAGCAAAGGCGCCCAAATTGATCATAGCGATGGTCAGTACATGTCTATTTCAGTAAGGTGTGATGACAAACTGGTACAGTTGGGCGACATCTTCCATGAAATCTGCCACTGTTTCGACCACGCCGGAACGCGCCGGGAAGGAATGGAAAAGGAACTAAGCGCTCGCCCGGAAGGAGAAGCCAAGGTTGCCGCCATGTATTTGGAAGAAATCTTGGCCACCGCTTGGGGGCAGGGAGTTTTCCAATCCGCGCTTGCCATCCCTGACAACGGCAAGCTATGGTACGGCAACAGCGATTCTCCCGACAGCAGCCCGAAGAAAATCCCAAACCAGTGCATCGACCGCCTTGCCCGCGATATTGCCCCGCTTATCGACAGCCCTGATTTGGTGCGGCATATTGCCAGCAGTTTTGCCAAACATTACCCGCAGGCGCACCGCAACCCCAAACTTATGTTCCGGTGGACCGCCGCTGTTTTTTCCAACAATCCAGACAATTTTCCTGATACCAGCCACATTACTGAAATCAGCCGCGACGCTATTGTCCGGTTTATGCAGACCCAAAACAACAGGCAGCTTAGCCAAACCATAAAAGAAACAACCGGCTATGCTTTTTGGCACCGGTTTTTGGATAGCCTTCCCAATCCCCATGAGAGCGCGGTTTTATTCATAAACCTGCCAAACAAAGATGCTATGCGTGAATTTATTGACCGCAAAGTTACTGAAAACGCGCTGAAGATTAACGATAATGCAAGCGTATATTACCCGGCGGACAATTCTTTGCCGGTTTACCTGATAACGGGCTATGAACCGGAAGATTACAAGCGGGCCCTGAAGGCCGTCAAAGATTACCGGCCGCCCGGTTTATCATAACAAGCTTGCTTTTCTGCCACATTTTTGCTGATAAACAAAACGCCATTGCTCCTTCACCTAAAACCCCTTCCGCAATGGCGTTTTGTACGGCGTCACGCAAAGCGTGACACAATATCGGAAAAATCGCAAAAACTATATATCCCCTAAGGCAATGCGTTTTTGCGGTTTTTCTTGCGGACAAAAAACAACGTGTCAAAAGCGAATTATTTAGACTTTTCCGGCTTAATCGCGTAAAGTCTAATACAACCAAGGTTTTGCATGGATATTGTTCGCACATTCAAAAACTCGAAATTCGGTGTGGCAGGGTTTCCGCCCAATTTCTTCAAATCCTCTTTCGGCAAAAAACGCGAGGGGATTTTCCCATGGCTGGAATCTTTGGGGCTGAACCTGCTGGAAGTGCAATGCACATACGGCGTCAAGATGCCTGATGAAACCGCCAGGGCTTACAACACGCTTTCCAAACAGCACGGCATAGAGCTGTCCATCCACGCCCCGTATTA
>WRDZ01000110.1 GCA_009779595.1 Alphaproteobacteria bacterium
TAAACGCGCCGTAAAACTCGTCAGCTATAAGCCTGCGGACTTTTTGAGCCTTTTCAAAATATTGCCTGTACCCGCCGGCCGATAGTATGAACGTGCCCAAACACAGGCTATGCTGCACTTCCAGCCCAAAATTTTCGCTGCGGCTGTTGATATAAAGCTCGTCCAGGGTTTTGCCCTCGACACGCTGCCCGAACCGCACTCCGTCATAGCGGGCAAGGTTGGAAGACATTTCCGCCATGCTTATCGCCTGATAAACGGCAAGCGCATATTTGGCGTGCAGCAGCGGTATTTCAACGATTTCACACCCTGCGTCCTTTAATGCCGCAATCGCTTCGGCCGGGATTGTGCCGCCATGTTCTTTGAAAACACCGATTTTCATGCCCTTGACCGGCTGCCCGATGGCCTTTGCATAGTCCGGCACAGCGCGGTTTGCCGACACGGCGTCGTTTCCGTCATAGCCCGCGATTGCCTGCAGCAGCAGCGCAACGTCCTCGACTGTTTTCCCCACGGGAGTTATGGCGTCCAGCGAACTGGCCGTGCTGATGACCCCGAACCGCGAGCATAAAGAATATGTGCTTTTCAGCCCCACCACGCCGCATCCGTCGTTCCCTGTCCCAAGCAGCCCCAAGCACAGGTTTCCAGCCACGGCAGCAGCCGATGCGTCAGACACGCCCATCCCGAACTCGCTGCAAATGGTTTTGCCGGCCATTATTGCCCCATGCTGGAACAGCCGCGCGGTGGCCGTGGACTCGTAAGGCGGCACGAAATTTTCCAGCATTTTCGACCCTGCCGCAGTGCGCACGCCCTTTGTGCAGAACACGTCCTTGACGCCAATGGGTATGCCGGCCAGCAGCCCGCCGGCCTTTCCTTCATCAACCATCTTGGCTTGGCTCAAGGCAAGTTCAGCCGTGACAGTGGCAAAAACATCCAATCCGCTTGCCTTTATCGCGTCCAGGCTGGCGTTGGCCAATTCCGTTGCGCTGATTTCCTTGGCTTTCAAGGCTTTGCGCGCGCTTGCAATCGTGAATTTTTTCAGGTCTGTCATGGCGGCTTACTCTATAACTTTCGGGACAACATAGCAATTATTCAAGCTTGCTCCGGCGCTTTTCATCAGTTCGCCCGCAATCCCGTCGACCAATACCTTGTCGTCACCCATGGCAAGCGTGCCTTGCGCGGGCGACACCATGATTTCCACGCCTTCGGTGTCAACCTGTGAAATAATGTCCAGCATTTCAAGGGTTTCATTGAAATCCTTTACCGCTTTGTCCTCGTCCGTTATCCGTATGCGCGCAAGGTACGCAATCTTTTTAACGCTTTCTTTATCAAACATAACATATCATCCTGTAATAAAGCCCCGGCATGGAAGGAGCATAACATTGCCCAGCGCGATAAGCAACACCGCAGTAATGGAATTTGCAAAAAAACTTCCGGGAAAAGGGGCTCTTATCGGCATTGACTATGGCCAGGTCAACTGCGGCCTGGCTGTCAGCGACGAAAACCGCATAATCGCAAGCGCCATGAAGACGGTCAAGCAAAAAGACCTTAAGAAAGAAATCGATTCTTTGTCGGCCGGCCGCAACATATGCGGACTCGTCGTTGGCCTGCCCGTGGAAATCGGGGGCAGGGAAGGCCCTATGGCCGCCAAAGTGCGCGGTTATGTGGAAAAAAATATCGAAATCCTGGGCCTGCCAATCTTGTTCTGCGATGAAAGATATACTTCGGTCATCGCCCAAAGAACCTTGATAAACATCGGCGACGTTCCGCGCGGCAAACGCAAGCAGGCAATAGACAAGCTTGCCGCGGTAGTCATTTTGCAGGGAGTCCTGGACTCTTTGGCGAAGATTAAAACACAATCTTAACCAATTTTATGCAAAAGTGATATAGAATCGTATCATACCCGGGTGAGAACATGGAACTGCCGAAAAGCGTATCAGACCTTATGATGGAGAACATACAAGAATGTGTCGTGCTTTACGACTCGCAGGGGCATGTTATTTGGGCGAACAAGGCGTTCGAGGAAAAGACCGGGTACAAGCCCTCTGAAGTCGTCGGCAAAAGCTTCGGCTTCCTGAAGTCCGGCATGCACCACCCCAATATGTACGGCGACGTGTGGTACAAGATTGTAAGCGGCATGACCTGGCACGGCGATATTATCGAGCGTGACAAGTACGGGGCCCTGTACCCCGTGGCAAAGACCATAATCCCCCTGCTTGACGAAGACAAGCGCTTCTATCTTTCGATAAGCATGGACATCTCCCGCCAGGAAGAGATAAAAGAGCGGCTGGTGTTCTTCAACAAGCACGACCGCCTGACAGGCCTTTTGACGCGCCCGGCCTTCCTTGGCGAGATTGAACGCATCATACAGCGCACCTCAAGCAGAAGGCAGACGTTCGCCATGGCCCTGCTGAACATAAGCGGCCTGGACAGGGTGAACAACCTTATGGGCTTCACCTATTGCGACGACCTTATCAAGAATATTCTTGAGCATATAAAAAGGAAACTGTCGTCCGGGGCTGCTCTGGCGCGCCTAAGCACGAACGAATTCGCCATTGCTTTCCCTCCGCACGACCATATAAGCCAGGTCATGTCGGTCATAACCGGCATAATAAAGACCATCTCGCTGATGAGCGTGGACGCCAACGGCTATGACCTGCAGCTTGGCGTAAGGATTGGAATGGCCCTGTACCCCGACGACAGCCGCAACGCCGAAGACCTGATGCTTTGCGCTGAAAGGGCTTTGCAAAAAGCCGTAAACGGGGCGGTTGCGAACACTTACGTGATGTTCACCAAGGACATCGGCGCGGAAATGGAGGACATGATTTCGCTGGAACGCGACTTGCGCCGCGGCCTTGCCGCCGACGAGTTCCAGCTGTTCCTGCAGCCGCAGATAGACATAGCCACCGAAGAGGTTACCGGAGCCGAGGCTCTTATACGCTGGTTCCACCCAACGCGCGGGGTCATAACTCCGGCCAAATTCATCCCGCTTGCGGAAAACAACGGTATGATAGCCGACCTTGGCCAGTGGGTCCTGCAGGAAGCTTTGCGCCAGCTGCGCGGCATGGACAACATAGGCGTCCACCTGCCGGTCATAAGCGTCAACGTGTCGGCCATACAGTTCCAGCGGCCGGATTTCATAACCTCGGTGCTTAAGGCCTTGGGGCACGCAGGGGTGGATTCCAAACGGCTAGAACTGGAAGTCACCGAAAGCTGCCTTATGCAGGACACGAAAATGTCCATCA
>WRDZ01000111.1 GCA_009779595.1 Alphaproteobacteria bacterium
AGCCGGGAAGAACTCTGCCAACGTTGCCGAGGCGGCTTCCGACCTTGCCCGTATGGGTGAAAGCCTGCGTCAACAGGTCACCACTTTCCTTAACACCATAAGGGCGGGACAAGCATAAAGGTATGCGCAGTCCGCCCGGGCAAGCGCGCAAAAGCGAGCCGAAAGCGAGCAAGCGCGCGCCGCCTTGGGGCGGGCGGACGCGCGTGTCCTGCGGACCGCCTGGCGGAGCCGCTACGCGGCAGGTTATTGCAGTTTGAATAAAAAATCTGCCAGTTTTAAACCTTGTACATATACACGTTTTGTATAAAAAGCTTTTTGCGCGTTTTGAATGTTTCTTCCAGCTTCAATTTCGGCAGGGTGTAAGTGTTGGACACCACTATGACGCCTTTCTTGCACTCTTGCAAAATCTTGTCGGCCAGCGGCGCCATAAGCGGAGTCATCAAAAAGCACATTATGACGTCCGCGTCCTTGAAATCCACATCGAACATGTTGTTGCGCACGACGCGCAGGTTTTTCAGCCGCCACGACCGCAGACGCAATGCCGCGAATACCCAGAACCCCCACTCTATCCCAACGAAATTGTGCCTGGGGAATTGCCGCGCCAGCTTGACAAGCAAAGTGCCGATTCCGCAGCCCGGGTCGATTACCGTCATAGGCCTGTCCGCTTTTTCCAAGATGTCGCGGACTATGCTTTGCATAACGGCTTTTTCCTTGCCGAAGCTTGGCGCGAACGGCGGATACCTGCGGTGTTTTTCGGAAAATATGGCCAAAGACATCAGCACCATAATCTTTACCATTATGACGAAAAGTACGGTCTGAACGCCTATAAAAATCCAAAACAACATAAGTAGAAACTATGCCAAAAGCACCGGCAATGCAAGCGAAAAAGCAAAAAAACCTCTGGTCAACCCCGGCAAAGTATAATATAGTAAAAACGGTTATGAGTTTGTTGGATAAATACATACTGCGCCAGGCAGTCATCGGGTTGTTGTTCATCACGGCAGGGCTGCTGGCGATAGTATGGCTTATGCAGTCCGCGCGCCTGCTTGAGATAATCATTTCCCAAGGAGTGTCGCCCGCCGCGTTCCTGCGCTTGACCGCGCTTGGCCTGCCTGATTTCATAACGCTTGTCACCCCCGCCGCGCTTGCCATCTCGACCATTTTCATATTCAACCGCATGGGCAACGACCGCGAGCTTCACATCATGGCCGCGGCAGGACAATCTCCGTATCAGACCGCGCGGCCCATAATATGGCTGTCCGTCGCCGCTGCCGCCGTGTGCTATGTGCTGACCCTGTGGCTTGTCCCGGTTTCCGAACGGCAGTTAAGGATAGCCATGTTCAACATACGGCACGAAATAACCAACCTGTCGCTTAGGGAAAAGCGTTTCACCAAAATATCCAGCGGCCTTACCATCTATGCCCGTGCGCGCGAAAAAGACGGCTCGTACCGCGGAATCATAATCAGCGACACCAGGACTCCCGGCAAAAGAATCACCATCATAGCGCAGCAGGGAGTCGTGATGCAGCAGGATTCGATACCGAAAATAGCGTTAAGGAACGGGTCGCAGCACGAAACTATGCAAAGCGGCAGGTTTTCGATACTGCAGTTCGACGATGCCATAGCCGACCTTGACGCATTTTTCGACAAAGAATCTTCGCCCATAAGCGAATTCAGAAGCTATTCCACATTGCGGATGCTGACGGCCAGCGAAGAAAACTTCAGCAGGAACGCAGCCCTGAAAATGCGGATGAATGGCCATCAAAGGCTTGTCCTGCCGCTGATAATCCCGGCGTTCGCCTTCATCTCATGCTTCGGGATACTGAAAAGCAGGTTCAACCGCCGCAGCAATATGCCCAAAGTCATAAAGACAGCGGCCATGCTGCTGGCCGTGCAAATGCTTTTGCTGTTCGCGCAAAACCTGGCGTCGCGGTACTATTGGGGCCCCATATTCATGTACCTTGCCGTGCTGCTGCCCGGGGGGCTGGCCTGGTACGCGCTGAAAAAAGACCGGATATATATCGCAAAATGGCGCATAGTGGCAATAGTTGCGGCCGTAACCCTGGCTTTGGCCGCCGGCAAAAGCGCGAAGGCAGCCCAGTTCAACCAAGGCATGCCTCTGGACTTTTCCGCCGATGCCGTAAGCCACAACTTTAAGACCAGGGTCATCACGGCAACGGGAAACGTCCGCGTAAGGGGCGCGGCCGAAACCATGACCGCGGACAGGATAGAGTACGACATAAATACGGAAATGCTTAAAGCTTACGGCAACGTTGCTATAACCGACGACAACGGCAATGTGATGAGGTTCGGGCACGCGTGGCTGAACAGGGATTTGACGCAGGGCTATATGCGCGGGCTGCACATGCAGCTGACCGACACCACGTCCATAAGGGCGCAGGGTCTGGCCCGCAAGGACGGGACATTCAACGTGCTTAAAGGCGGAGCGTACACCGCGTGCGTCCAGGACTGCGACGAACGCGCTCCCCTATGGCAGATACGCGCTGCCAAGATGATATACAACCAGGAAACCGAACGCATATACTATCAGCACGCGCGCATAAACGTGCTTGGCTTTCCGGTCTTTTACACGCCGTATCTAAGCCACCCTGCTCCGCACGTGGAATCGCAGGACGGGTTCCTGCCGCCTGTACTGGGCAGCTTCAACCGGGTCGGGACTTACATATATCTGCCGTATTTCACGCAAATATCGCCATATGCCCAGCTTACGCTGTCGCCGCTGATAACGTTCGAACAGCCCGGCGGCGGGCTTGGAGCGGATTTCAACAGCAATTACCGCGATGGGGCGTTCTGGCTTACCGGTCTTTACGCCCATGACGGCATACGCGATCACCGCGGGTTTGTCAATGCCGAAACTTCATGGCACGCGACGGACACCACAAGCCTTCATGCCCAGGCGCAATGGGTCAGCGACGACACGTTCCTGCGCACATACAGCCGCCCGGAAAGGAACAACCCGTGGCTTACCTCGACCCTAAGCGGCCAGTACCTGACAAACGACACATATTTCAGCGCCGGCGGATATTTCTACCATGATATGAGGGTTTCTACATCGTCGGACGAGACTCCGCTGATTTTGCCGCTGATGCAGTTCAGCCACACATTCGACAGGCTGCCTGACGATTCCTATTTCAAGTTCGATTCGACCGGATTGGCGTTGACGCGCCGGGAAGGCGACCGCATGCAGCGCCTGACCACCACC
>WRDZ01000112.1 GCA_009779595.1 Alphaproteobacteria bacterium
CACCCCTGATGACAAAGCCAGGCCTTTCAATAGGGCAGCGCGTTTTTACGATGCTCCCGACGCTTTGGTGTTAAGCGCTGGAGAAATTGAGAGGACGGAAAAGGACGCGGCAATCATGCACCTTAAAGAGGCAAAAAGGAAATTCAAGGGCTTTGACAGCCTGCCTTTTCAAGCGCGACAAGTAATCCTGGACATGGAATTCAACATGGGCAGCAGGTTCACGGCGGCAAGATGGCCTAGTTTTTTTGCGGCTGTAAAAGACGGCCGGTGGGAAGATGCTGCCAATAACACCAGAAGCAGCCAAATCGGCGAAGACCGCAACAATTGGAGGCGCGACACGATACAGGCAATCCTTCGGCTTGACTTGCGTTTTGCAGGCGGTATAATCCACTCATGACGCGCTTTACCGCAGGGGAATTAAATTGACTAACGCCGTGCTGCCGAAAATCATATCGATAGTCGGGCCGAACGCCTCGGGCAAAAGTTCGGCCGGGCTTGAACTGGCGAAAAAATACAACGGAGAGATAATATCCGCTGACTCGCGGCAGGTGTACAGGGGCTTCGATTTATGCAGCGGGAAAGTGACGCCCGGGGAACGGCAGCAGGTACCGCACCATCTGCTGGACGTGCGCGACATAGGGCAGCCCTTTTCGGTCGCCGATTTCCAAAACCAAGCCTATGCCGCGATTTCCGGCATCATAAAGCGCGGCAAAGTCCCGTTTATAGTCGGAGGCACGGGCTTGTATGTGGACTCGGTCGTCCACGGATATGTCATTGAGGAAGAGCAGCCGGACGACAAGCTGCGCGCCAGGCTGGAGGCCAAGAGCCTTGAAGAACTGCTGGGCATGCTGCCAAAAGACGTAATCAACAGCCTGAAAAGCAACCCTTCGGACTTTGCCAACAAGCGGCGCATTATCCGGCTGGTTGAAAAAACCGAAAAGGGCAAGCCGCTGGAAAAGGAACGCCGGCCGCAATACCGGGCATTGCAGCTGGGCGTGACCTGGCCCAAGGACATGCTTCACAAAAGAATCGACGAAAGGCTTGCGGCAAGGATAAGGCAGGGGATGATAGGCGAGGTCCGCGAGTATCTTGACAGCGGCGGGAACCCCGGCCATCTGCACGACCTGGGGCTTGAGTACAGGCACATACTTTGGCATCTTACCGGCAAGCATGGCTCAATCGATGAGTTTCAAACCGAAATGGGCACGGCCATAAAACAGTTCGCCAAAAGGCAGCTTACCTGGTTCAAGCGCGACGAAAACATCCATTGGCTTGACATGGCCGGCGACCATACCGGCCAGGCGTCGGACCTTGTCAAGCGGTTCCTGGCCGCGCCTTGAAACAGCGTTACCGGCTTGGCAGCACGTTTACCATGACATGAGTGCCGGCGTTTCCGTTGCGGATGTATATGACCGTGTCGCCGGCCCTTTTGGCATTGACCATGCCGTCCCTGTCCACCGTCGCTATGGGGTCGTTGGCCGAAAAGTATATGGTCCCAAGCTCATGGCGCGTGATGTCGAACTGGCGGGCGTCGGGCCACAGCCCGAACACGCGCAGCTGGGCCGATTCCCCGGCGGCGATTTCAAGCCTTGACCTTGGCTCGGTGCGAAGCCGGCCTATGGTCCTGATGTCGGGCTGGACCACAATCCGGACGGTGTTCCTGGTCCCGAAAACCCTTTTGCCCGACGTGCCGATGGCAGAGTACGTCTTGACGCCAGAAAACGTGGGCGGTATCCTTACCGTCCCCTGCATTACATCCCTTCTGCGCGACATGACCACCGGGGCGCCCTGCCCCTGCGTTTCCGTGGCTTCGGCCGTGTCAAGCCCGATGCCACCCTCTTCCCACAGGTATAAAATCACCGTGTCGCCCGGAGCCGCCCACACCCTGTCAGCCGACAGCGTCAGGCGGTCGAAGTTGCCCTGCTGCGCCCGCGAGCTGGCGGCCACCGGGAACAGCGCGACAAGCGCAGCCACTATGAATAACATGTTCTTTTGCATAGGCATAACTCCTTTTTCGGCGTCCATGCGGCCGGGTTATCTTACAGCTATTACCAAGACTATAACACCGCACTGTTAACAGAATATTTATAAGCCCAGGATTATGATAAAATATGTGGATGAAGGTAAATCGTGAAGGTTGAAGAGCTTGAAGAAAAGCTTTTATCCTGCTCGACCAGCGAAGATGTCGTTGTCCTTGACGACACTGTAAAAATCGATGGGGTAAAAGAACTGTCGCCGGAACAAATCCGAAAGGAGGTTTCGGTTTTCGCGCGTATCCTGGTCAACGGATACTGCGGCTGGCCGTTCCATTCCAAACCTTTGAAACAAAGAGTCCTGTCCAAGCTGGACAAGCTGTTCGATGCGGATACGCCCATGTCCGTTGACGATTTCTTCGAAAAACTGGGGGATTCCATCGTCAAAGTTCCCGACAGGCATATTAAAGTCAAGCTTGGTGACAGACAGATTGAACGTGAAAAAGATTTCATAAACGTCGGCGACAATGTCGGCAAGGGAGCGGATTATAAAATTGAAAATTCCGGCGACTTTGCGATTATAGCCGTTACAAAATCAAGACCTAGTTGGGACAGGTTCATGGAACAGGCCAAAACCGCTATAGACAATGCAAAGGCGGTGATAATCGACCTTCGCGGCAACGGCGGCGGAAGCTCGCTTCAGACGAGTTTGTTGGCCGAATATTTATATGGAGCCGATACACCAGGCTGTACAAGCGTATATTTGCGCGGAACGCCGGAAGGCGCGATTCTGCGCGAAGGCAATGGCGGCTTCGGCACAAATGATTTCGATTTGTCCAAAGACCCGTTTTTATACTGGACATCGAAAGATACTCCTTACCCGGAATTTTCCGGCATAAAAAATCCCGTTTACATACTTACGGACAGGAAAGTTGGCAGCGCTGCAGAAATGTTCATAACGCAAATGTCGCGCCACCCTTATCTTAAGATAGTCGGCACGAACACCGCCGGGTGCGAAATATACGGACAATGTTCGCGTGCCGTTTTGCCCAACACCGGAATCGCCTTGCAAGTCGGAAATAAATATCGGGAGCTGGAGGCGGGAAATATAGAGCTTAAAGGCTATGCCCCGCATATCCGCGTTCAAGAAGGCAGCGACGCGTTATCGGTCGCTAAGGCAGATTTTTATAAAACCAGGAATCTGGTGAAAAAGGCCGGCTGCCAGAAATCCTAGCCTTCTTTGCTTTCA
>WRDZ01000113.1 GCA_009779595.1 Alphaproteobacteria bacterium
ATAAAAGGAAAGGTGAATATGGCAAAGAACACATCGGACAACGAATTGCTGCATTGCAGTTTCTGCGGGAAAACGCAGCAGGAGGTCAAAAAGCTCATAGCGGGCAACGGCGTTTTCATATGCGACGAGTGCATAAGCCTGTGCCTTGACATTGTCAAGGAAGAGCTGCCGGCAGCCAAGGACGCGGCTGCGGCCGACGTTTTCAAGGTGCCGGCTCCGAAAAAAATACGCGAGGTCCTGGATTCGTACGTCATCGGGCAGGACAAGGCCAAGAAAGCCCTGGCGGTCGCGGTGCGCAACCATTACAAGCGCCTGAACAACAAGGACGACAAGGCGGCCCAGGTCGAAATCGCCAAATCCAACATACTGCTTATCGGGCCCACGGGCGTTGGCAAGACCCTGCTGGCCAGCACATTGGCCAAGGTGCTGGACGTGCCGTTCACTATCGCGGACGCCACTTCCCTGACCGAGGCGGGCTATGTCGGCGAGGACGTCGAGAACATCATCGGCGGGCTTTTGCAGGCGGCCGACTATAACGTTGCAAAGGCCGAGCGCGGGATAGTCTATATCGACGAAATCGACAAAATCGCGCGCAAGGGCGACAACCCGTCCATCACCCGCGACGTTTCAGGCGAAGGCGTGCAGCAGGCCCTGCTGAAAATCATCGAGGGCACCGTCGCCTCCATACCTCCGCAGGGCGGCCGCAAGCACCCGCGGCAAGAGTTCATACAGGTGGACACGTCGAACATACTGTTCATCTGCGGCGGGGCGTTTGCCGGCCTTGACAAGATAATCGCCTACCGCACGGAAAAATCCAGCATAGGGTTCGGCGCGGTCGTCAAATCTGAGGAGGACAAGGTCAGCTCGGGCCTGCTGAAGAAGGCCGACACCGAAGACCTGCTGAAATTCGGCATGATACCCGAGTTCATGGGCCGCCTGCCGGTCATAGCCGTCCTGGACGAATTGGACCAGGAGGCCCTGGTGCGCATACTGACCCAGCCGAAAAACGCTTTGGTCAGGCAGTACAAGGCATTGTTCAGCATGGAAGGCTCGGACCTTACGTTCACCGACGCGGCGCTTGAGAAAATCGCGGCGGCGGCGCTGAAGAAGAAGACCGGGGCAAGGGGCCTTAGGACAATCATGGAAAACATGCTGCTTGACGCCATGTACGAGCTGCCCTCGATGGAAGGCGTGAAGGAAGTCGTGGTGGACGAAAAGGTCGTTGCCGGCGATAAAGAGCCGGTGTTTGTTTTCGCAGAAAAGAAAAGGCAGGCGTGACATGGCAACAACCCTATCGGAACTTGAATTGCCGTTCGCACAGTTCACCAAATATCCGCTGCTGCCCCTGCGCGATACGGTGGTGTTCCCGAATATGATAGCTCCGATGCTGGTGGGGCGCGAAAAGTCGATTGCCGCGCTGGACGCGGCCATGAAGTCGGGCAAGCTTATTGTGGTGGCCACGCAAAAGGACGTGGCTGTCGACGAGCCCGAGCCCAAGGACATAAACCAAATCGGCACCCTGTGCAAGATTTTCCAGCACGTCAAGATGGCCGACGACACCGTGCGCGTGCTGCTGGAAGGCATAAGCCGCGTGCGCATCGGCACATACATACCCAACCAGAATTACCTTGAAGTGCTTACCGAGAAGGTCGAGCAGGCGGACAAGAACGACGCCAACACCATGTCGCTGGCCAAGTCGCTGATGTCGCAGTTCGAAAACTATGTCAAGCTGAACCGCAAGATACCGCCCGAAGTCATGGTGTCGCTGAACCAGCTGGAAAACCCGCAGGAAATCGCGGACGCCATCGTGACCCACCTTCCGCTGAAAATCACCGAACGGCAGAAAATCCTGGAGACCATATCGGTTTCAAAACGGCTGGATATGCTGTTCGCGTTCATTGAATCGGAAATCGGCGTCCTGCAGGTCGAGCGCAAAATCAAGCGACGCGTGCGCCGCCAGATGGAGAAGACCCAGCGCGAATACTATCTGAACGAGCAGATGAAGGCCATCCAGAAAGAGCTGGGCGACATAGACGACGCGGACGAGGTCGCTCGCATCGAAAAGCGCATACGCAAGGTCAAGCTGTCCAAAGAGGCCAAGGACAAGGCCAACACCGAAATCCGCAAACTGCGCCAGATGAGCCTGATGTCCGCCGAGGCGACCGTCCTGCGCAACTATCTGGACGTGATGCTGGACCTGCCGTGGAACAAGTACGACAAGATAGACATCGACCTGATTAAAGCCAAGGAAATCCTTGACGCGGACCACTATGGCCTTGAAAAGGTGAAGGAACGGATAATCGAATACATCGCCGTGCAGCAGCGCACCGGGCAGGTCAAGGGGCCGATTTTGTGCCTTGTGGGGCCTCCGGGCGTGGGCAAGACTTCGCTGGGCCAGTCAATCGCGCGGGCCATCGGCCGCAAGTATGTGCGCGCCTCATTGGGCGGCGTGCGCGACGAGGCCGAAATCCGGGGGCACCGCCGCACCTATATCGGCGCCATGCCCGGCAAGGTACTGCAAAGCATGAAAAAGGCGGAAACGTGCAACCCGCTGTTCCTGCTGGACGAAATCGACAAGCTTGGCTCGGACTGGCGGGGCGACCCGACGTCGGCCCTGCTGGAAGTCCTTGACCCCGAGCAGAACAACAAGTTCAGCGACCATTACCTTGAGGTCGACTATGACCTGTCCAAGGTGATGTTCGTGGCCACGGCCAACAGCTTCAACATGCCGCGCCCGCTGCTTGACCGCATGGAGGTCATCGAGCTTTCGGGCTATACCGAGGACGAAAAGCTGGCGATTGCGCGCACCCACCTTATCCCAAAACAGCTGAAGGAAACCAGCCTTAAGGCGACTGAGTGGACCATAACCGACAAGGCGCTGCAAAGCGTGATACAGTTCTATACCCGCGAGGCCGGCGTGCGCAACCTTGAGCGCGAAATCGCAAAGCTTACGCGCAAGGCCGTCAAAAAGCTGATGCTGGAAAAGAAACTGAAGAAGATAGAGGTAACCGACAAGAACCTTGAGGAATTCCTTGGCGTGCCGCGCTTCAAGGACGACCACGCGTTCAAGTCCGACGTTGTGGGCAAGGTGAACGGTTTGGGCTGGACCGAGACCGGCGGCAACATACTGTCGATAGAGGCGGCCACCATGCAGGGCGGCAAAGGCGGCCTGTCGCTGACCGGCAAGCTGGGCGACGTGATGAAAGAAAGCGC
>WRDZ01000114.1 GCA_009779595.1 Alphaproteobacteria bacterium
CAGGCCCAGGCCGAGTATCCGGGTGCCATTAATCTTTTTCCCTTGGTAAAGCTGGCGCTTGAAAAGTGGAATACCCACGTTATAAGAGCAGACAAACCTGCGGAAGAAATGGCGTTTTTCCAATTTGACCCTGAAACCAAATCATGCTTTTTGAACGGTGATATGGCCTTGAAAGCTTTTAATTGGTACAACAGCGCGCGCAAAGACCCCAGGCTGCCCAATATCCCAGGGTCACCGGCTGACGTGGCTAGGCTGGCCATCGCCATACACAACGCGCATGGCTATACAGGCAACATAATGCACAGGCAGCCAATTCAAAAGGACAATGCCCCCCCGGCAACAGACCTGCTGCAGCGCGACTGCGAACCCGCACAGTGCGGCCAGCTTGCGACTGTGGCCTTGAATACATGGAACCGTAACATGCTGAACAGCAAAGCCCGGCCCAGGGATTTTGTCAGGCAGCGCGTATAGGCTGAACAGGCTGCGCGCAAGCTTGCCCGCGTTTTATGTTCTGCCCCCGCTTCTTCTGTACATATCAGCCACTGATTGAGCCATAACAGTAGGCTCTTCTGCAACGGCAACGGAGTCTGTCGGTGAGGGAGTATTGCTTTGGTTCCCAGCATTGAGTTGTGTATGTGCTGCCGAAGCTTGTCCCCGGCCCCGTGGCTGTTCTTGTTGGTCACTGACAGTAAGATGGTCATCGGCTTGATTTCCAGCATTGAGTTGTACCTGTGCTGCCGAGGCTTCACCCCGGCCACGGCCTTGAGACGGCGGTGCAGTAACCTCTGTACGTGGGGATTCCCCTTCAACAACCTGTGACGGCTCTGGGCTTGTCGGGATATTGCCTTGGTTTCCGGGATTGGTCGGTACAGGCGCTGGTGCTGGTTGTGCACTAGATTGAAATACCGTCCCTTCTGGTCTGTTTACATGTAGACGTTCTATTTTGTTATCCTGTGCAGCTATTTCTGAAGACAGTGTAACCGCGTCTCTGAGATTTTCTCTAACTCTTGGGTTGTTAGCTACATAAGCTTCCATTTGTGCCGGGTTACCATTGGCAGCAGCGTTGGCAGCGGAGATAAATCCTGGGTCTCTAGCAAAGCTCGGGTTTTCCTCAATCATGCGGGAGTATGCAATTCTCTGCGAGGGGTGCAAACCGGCAACATTAATGCCGTTTTCTTCCATTATCCTTCTGTTCCTGTTAAGCATTTCCCTTGTTTCTTGCCTGCTACGAGGTTGCCTTCCTTCTCTTCTAGCTTCTTCCTCTTCTATCCTCTGGGCAGTATCAAGTATTTCTTCTTCGGTTGCATCACGGGACAAACTTTTAAACCTTTCAAGCGTCTCCGAACCCCACAATGCTTCAAGCCTTCGTTCGGCCGCCCGCACTTGCGCTTGCCTTTGCCGTTCCGGGTCATGGCTTTCGGGGCGCGTTGCCGTATCACCCCCGCGCAGCGCTTCCGGCGGCAGCCCCAGCCTTGCGGCCGCCTCTGCCGTCACCCTGTTGCTTTCAACCATCATTGCCGCCCCGGTCACAAAGCGCAATGCCGGGCCGGACAAAGTCCCACCGCCGCGCGCAGCGTCTATCGCCTCTTCTATCTCGCGCGCGGGCAGGTCCAGCGCCCCCATTATCCTTCTTACATTGTCCTTGAACCGTTCGAAAAACCCGGACTCGCCCTCTATCCTAAGCGGCTGGTCGCCCGTCCTGGCGATGCCCTGGATGGTCCTGTCGAAATCAGCCTGCGGCCCGGCGTTGATTATACTTTCTGCCATGATGCCTCCATTTTCTTATTATACTATACCCTTTGTTGGCTTCTGCACGCTGCCCTTATAAACTCCTCGTTAGAACAGAGCTTTTGTACAGCTTTTGTATCAATATTTTCGCTGATATCCCTGTTTTGAAGCAGCGAATGCCAGCCCGCGGCGGTCCTTGGAAGGGGCAGGTTGCAAAGCGCGTTATTCACCGCGCGCCTGGACAGGTTGAACAGGCCGCTTGGTTTCAGGGCTTTGACTTCCCCCAGGAACTCGCCCAATGTGCGGTTTTCCCCCAATGCTGCCAGCACGCCGCTTAACTCGTTGCTTCCTTCGGCCATCCCGACAGTATGCCGCTGTTCGCCAATGCCCAGGTTGTTAAAAGCGTCGGTGGCCGTTTGCAGCTGTTGCGGCGAGGCATTCGGGAACACAGCGCTTAAGGCATCGGCTATGCTTAACCTGTTTTGTTCAAGGAAGTTATTGATATTGTCCGTATTCATATGCCTTCTAAGCCTTGGGTTTCCAAGCGCTGAAACAAATTCTGCCGGGTCGTCAATCTGCATTTGGCTAAGCGCGTGGTATGCGAGTCTTGGTACCCAAGGCGGGCGTATAAGAGCCGCAAAAGCGTACGTGGGCGGGTCGCCGCTTCGCTCTAAAGCCCTTTTAATCTCTTCAATGCCTCGCCGCCTATTTTCTTCTGCGCTCATTTTTCTTTCCTTTGGTTACGGGTTTTTTCTTTGAAGGTGCAGGTTTCTTCCGTGCGGGCGCGGCTGCAACTGCAGGTACGGTTGCAGGCTGCACGATAAGGTGAATCCCGTCGGACGAGATTACCCTGACCTGTTTGCCTTCCGGCAAATCAAGCCCCTTGTCCTCGGACTTTACCGGCCACACGCCGTCGCCTATCCGCACCTTGCCCCTTCCGTTCTTCATCGGGGTGTCAAGCGGGTATGCATTGCCGATGAACTGGGCGTCCCACTGGTTCAGGGTTTTGTTCGAGCCAAGGCGCAGCCTTTTATATATGACTTTGCCGTACCATGATATTACGGCGGCAAGCAATATGAACAGCGAGCCCGTGATTATGAAGTTCAGCTCGGGGAAAAACCAGGAAATAATGCCGACTATCACGGCTGCAAGGCCTATCCACAGGGCGAAGAACCCAGGGGTCAGCGTTTCGAACAGCATCAGGACAAAGCCTGCAATTACCCAGTTATAATATGGAATTATAATCTCAGTCATCGTGTTTCTTCCTTTTCATGGCTGGAGGATGTTCGCGCGCGATAAACGCTTCCTTGGCCAGTTCGGTCACGCCCGCGATAGAGCCCAGGACGTTCGTGGCCTCGACCGGCAGCACGATGACCTTCTGGTTGTTCGCCGATGCCAGCTCTTTCAAAGCGTCAACGTATTTCAGGCCGATGAAATAGTTAAGC
>WRDZ01000115.1 GCA_009779595.1 Alphaproteobacteria bacterium
ACAAGACCAGATAAAGGGATATAAGCAGTTAAAATGTACCGGTATGTTCAAAAAATCCAGCTGAGGCTTTCAAAGTCCGCGCAAAGGCGCAGAAGGCAAAGGGAAAAAGCGGTTTTTTATGGAAAATACGCGCGGTTTTTGGAAAACAAATATGCCCCCGGCAAAAAACGCATTGCTTTCCTATGGTTCAATTATGAAAAATTCTTGAATAAAGGAAGCTTTGACCTGTCAAGCACCTTGCTGACCCAGTTTATCGACCGGCACTGGCCGGATAAGTTCATCTGCACGGCTTTGAACAGCCATGACGACCCGGCGGACGTCCTGATAACGGATGTTTTCGATTCGCGCAACGAAATCCTTCGCGCGCCCGGCAAGAAGAAGATATTTTTAACCACGGAAAACACCGATAATAAAACCAGGTATAAGTTCAATCTGTTCGACGATTACATGCTTGGCCAAGTCGATTTGGCCATCGGCTTTAAACGGAAAATAACTGCTCAAAATTATGCCCGCCTGCCGTTCTGGATGATGACCACCGGATTTTACCTGTGCCGCGACATTGACGAGGTCGCAAAAAAGTGCGATGCAATCAACAGTCTACCCTCCACCCTTTCGCCAAAGGCCAAGTTCTGCGTTTTGATAGCCAGCCACGACAATATGTCGCCGTTTAAAATCCGCCATAAGCTGTACGACGTGGTCAGCTCGGTCGGCTTTGTTTCCTGCCCCGGCAAGTTCAAGAACAACGTCCCGGACAAAGTGCCGTTCGGCGACGACAAGAAGGCCGAATATCTTAAAGATTTCAAATTCAACATTTGCCCTGAAAATTCGATAGGCGACGGCTATGTCACGGAAAAGCTTTTCGATTCGCTTGTTTCCGGGACCGTCCCGATTTACTGGAGCTCGCCCGACCCGGAACCCGGCATCGTGAATCCGGAATGCTTCCTGTGTTTCGATATGGACAACCCGCAGAAGTTGATTGACCAAATCAAGAAGCTTGACAAGGACGACGCGCTGTTGAAAGAGTTCCTGGAGCGCCCGCGCTTTCTGCCTACAGCCCCGGCCCTTATCTGGGAAATGATTGCCGACACCAAAGAAAAGCTGGAACGCGTGCTGTTCCATCAATAGCTGATATTCGCTTTATATCCCGCTTGACCCGAAACTCTTGTCGCCCCGCTGCGTGTCCGACAGCTGGTCGACTATCGTTATTTCCGGCTTGATTATCGGGCAGAGCACCAGCTGGGCAACCCTGTCGCCCGCGTTGATTGTGAAATCTTCGCCTGTGCTATTATGCAGCGTCACCTTGATTTCGCCGCGGAAACCCTCGTCGCCGGTCCCAAGCTTCACGTCTATGCCCCTGGACGACAGGCCCGAACGCGGCCGTACATGCCATTCGAAAGAGAAAGGTGGAAGGTCAAAGCAAATCTCGCACCCCATGCCCGTGGGGACAAGCACACGTTGGCCGGGACGCACGGCCATCGGCCGGTCGATTGCAGCGCGCAGGTCTATGGCCGAGTTGTCCTTGTCAAAGGCTATGTCGCCGTACAGCGTCTTGGCCTGGTCAGTCAATCTTATCTTCAGCATGTTTACCTCGTTGTTGTTTCATAGCCTTTATATCATCGGTATGGTTTAATAACAATAGAAAAACACCCCCCCTGCTTCCTTCCCATAAAATACCTGCCGCGAAGCGGCTCCGCCAGGCGGTCTGCAAGACACGCGCGTCCGCCCGCCCCAAGTCAGGGCTTGTCGCTTCGCCATGCGGCTCGCTTTGGCGCTTGCCCGGGCGTTCCGCGCTTCCTCTAAAATAACACGATTTTTCTTGTGGGAAGTCTTGCTTAATATAAACAAAAAAGTCCCCGGCTGATAAACTTCAAGCCGGGGCAAGGTTTTGCTCAATATAAAATTCTGTCTTGCAAGCGCGGCGGCTTACACCAGCACCAGGAACGCGTCCATCATGCTGGCTATCAAAGCGCACAGGTCGCACTTTTCACTTGGCTCTTCCAAAGAAAGGAACACAGCGTCGACATTTAGCGTCGGTGTCTGTTTCATCTTCATAGCGGCTATCATATTGGTCCCGAACATGGCTTCCTCCTGTCCTATGTAATATTATAATCACACGCAAGAAGAGCCTTTGCAATCAACGTGTTGTTTCAGCCTGAAACAATAGCCGCAATATCGCCGCAAACGCGCCTGGCCGCGGCCAAACGAACCGGTTCATCGGGCAAAGGCTGGCCGAACACGATGCGGTGGTCGGGCTTTAAGGCTGCCCATCCGCGCTGGTCGGCTATGTATTTCAGCAATTCTTCAGGCTTGCCGAACCTGTTGTTGTGGAACGATATCACAAGCCCCTTTTGCCCGGCCTCAAGCTTCGCGATATTGGCGGTCTTGCACAGCAGCTTTATTGCCACGACCTCCAAAAGGTTTTCCACTTCCGGCGGCAGCGTGCCGAACCGGTTGATAAGCTCGTCCCGCAAAGAATCGATATCCGAATCTGTCTGGGCGTCGGCAATGCGGCGGTACAATGCCATGCGGATTTTCAGGTCGCTGACATAGGCTTCCGGTATCATGACCCGGACGGCTATGTTGATGGACGGCGAAAACTGCTGGTCGGCCACGGCGGCCGCGCCCGCAACTCCCTGGGACTTCAGCTGCATTATGGTGTCGTGCAGCATCTGCTGGTATAGCTCGAACCCAACATCGTTGATATGCCCCGACTGCTGCGAGCCCAGGATATTGCCCGCGCCGCGTATGTCCATGTCGTGGTTGGCCAGGGCAAACCCGGCTCCAAGATAATCCAGGGACTGCATGACTTCCAGCCGCCGCATGGCCGTGTCGCTTAAGGTATGCCCGGGCACGGTGGTGAAATACGCAAACCCGCGGTGCTTCCCACGCCCTATCCTGCCGCGCAGCTGGTACAGTCCCGACAGCCCGAACCGGTCGGCCTTGTGCACTATCAAGGTGTTGACGCTGGGCATGTCAAGGCCGCTTTCGATTATGGTAGTGGAAAGCAGGGCGTCGTATTTGCGGTTCACGAAATCCAGCATGATTTTTTCCAGCTGCATGGCCGCCATCTGGCCATGGGCGCACGCTATGCGCAGATTCGGGTCCAGAGCGCGCAGTTTGGCCAGCATGCCCTCCATGTCGGATATGCGCGGCACAACGCAGAACG
>WRDZ01000116.1 GCA_009779595.1 Alphaproteobacteria bacterium
ATCCGGGTTGATTTCCGAAAACGCCAGGAAGCCCTGCCGGTTGCCGCCGTATTCGACGAACGCAGCCTGCAGCGAAGGTTCTATACGCGAAACCTTTGCCAGATATATGTTTCCCTTTATTTGTTTTTTGGCTGCCGATTCGACGTCATATTCGTCAAGCCGGCTGCCGTCCACGACCACCATCCGCTTTTCCTCTGGATAGGTCGCGTCGATAAGCATTCTTTTTACCACTTTTATAAAATCTCCATAGTACGGCAAGAACAGGCTTGCCATTTTGAACCAGTATCGATACAATACACTAAGTTTTAACAAAAAAGAACTATTATTTTAGTATGGCCAGTAAGCTCTTCACATTTAAAGGTTTTTTGTTGGTCCTGGCCATGCTGTTGGCACAGCAGGGGACTTCACGCGCCGCAATGGTGCAGAACCTGCGCATCGGGCAGTTCGAAGACTCGGTGCGCATAGTGCTGGACTTGACCGAGAACTCGCCGTACACGGCCGGGGTCCTTAGGAACCCGACGCGGCTGGTCATAGATTTGGAAAGGGCCCGGATAGACGGGTTCAACCCCGCGCAGGTGGCGAAGAACAGCACGCTGATAAGGGACGTGAGATTCGGCAGGCTTGAAAACGAAAAGCTGCGCATAGTGGTAGAGCTTGGCGAACACCACGTTATAAGGCGTAACTTCGTGCTGAAGCCGCACAGCAATTTCCCCTGGCGGCTGGTTGTGGATTTGGTGAAAGAATCGGGGGCTCCTTCCGGTGCGGGCGCACAAGCCGACCGCCCCCCGGGCGACATTGCGGTTGTGTCCCCGCCTGTGAATGCCGTGAACACGGCCAGCCCGCGGCCTGACGACCAGTCTTTGAGTTTCGAAGACCTTATAAGAAGCGTCCAGGGCGACGGCGTGGGCGCCATAATCAGGGGAGCCAGGCCCGTCATAGTGCTTGACCCGGGGCACGGCGGCCGCGACCCCGGCGCTATCGGTGTCAGCGGAATCCAGGAAAAGACCCTGACCCTGCAAATGGCGCTGGAAATCAAGCGCCGCCTTGACGCTTTGGGCAAATACGACGTGCACCTTACCCGCAGCGACGACCGGGCGCTTAGCCTGCGCGCCCGCCGCCAAAAGGCTATGCGGCTAAGGGCCGACCTGTTCATATCCATACACGCCGACAGCCACAGGAACCCCCAAACCAGGGGGCTGTCGGTTTACACGGTGTCGGAAAGGGCCTCCGACGCCGAAGCCAAGGCCTTGGCCGAATCAGAGAACCGGGCGGACATCGTCGCTGGGCTGGACTTAAGCAACGAACCCCCTGAAGTATCCAGCATTTTGATAGACCTGGCCCGGCGCGAAAGCATGAACCGCGCGGCCATATTCGCCTCGCTTCTGGTCACAGAGCTGTCGCAGCGGGTCACCATACTGCGCAACCCCCACAGGTTCGCGGGATTCGCGGTGCTTAAAGCCCCGGACGTCCCGTCGGTGCTGCTGGAAATGGGGTACCTGTCCAACCCAGACGAAGAAAGGCTGTTGCGCCAGCCACAATACCGCGCAAGGCTGGCCGAGTCGGTCGTGAACGCCATAGAAAAATACTTTGCAAAATGATTTTCATTGTGTATTATATAGAACTATGGTGAAAAAATTCGTAAAACTGATTCTTAACGTTTCCTCGTCCATGTTCGGCCTGATAATGCTGATGGGGCTTATGGTGTGCGTGGCGCTGGCGGTCCTGATAATCGTGCTGACAATCCCTGATTACAGGGCCCTTTACCAATACGAGCCGCCGGTCACGACGCGTTTTTATGCGGGCGACGGGCGCCTGCTGGCCGAGTACGCGACCGAAAAGCGCGTGTTCGTGCCCATAGAATCCATACCGCAGCTGGTCATACAGCCTTTCGTGTCGGCCGAGGACAAGACGTTTTACACTCATCACGGGCTGGACTTCCGGGGCATCGTGCGGGCGACCCTGACCAATATAAGGAATATCAGGGAAGGCAGGCGCCCGGTGGGGGCTTCGACAATCACCCAGCAGGTGGCCAAAAACATACTGCTGTCCAGCGAACAGTCGATGATACGCAAGATGAAAGAGGCCATAATCGCCGTGCGGATGGAGCAGCTGCTTACCAAAGACCGCATCATGGAACTGTACCTTAACGAGATTTACCTTGGCGCGGGCTCGTACGGGGTCGCGATGGCGGCGCTGAACTATTTCAACAAGTCGCTGGACGAGCTTACGCTTGCCGAGGCCGCGTACCTGGCGGCGCTGCCAAAGGCTCCGTCGCGGTACAGCGCGGAAAGGAACTATGAAGGGGCCATGGCCCGCCGCAACTGGGTGCTGGGCCGCATGCTTGACGACGGGGTCATCACCCAGGAAGAAGCCGACGAGGCCCGGGCTTTGCCCATTGTCCTGAACAGGCGCGGGCGGACCGAACTGGTCCGGAACGCCGAGTATTTCTCCGAGGAAGTGCGCCGCCAGATTATCGCGCGGCATGGGTCCGGCTCGATATACCTTGGGGGGCTTACCGTGCGCACGACGGTTGACCCGCGCCTGCAGAACGCGGCCGTGACGGCGCTGCGCAGCGGCCTGGAAGCGTACGACAGGCGCATGGGCTATCGCGGGCCGATTGCCAGGATACAGATAACCGCCCCCGTCGCCGAATCAGATGGCCAATCCGAACCCCGGCACGAGGTTTCCAAGGAAGTCTGGCAGGAACAGTTAACGGCTCTAAGGCTGCGGCCGCCGGTCGACCCTTGGGTGCTTGCGGTGGTCATCGGGTTTTCGCCGGACAACCAGGACGCGATAATCGGGCTGCGCGACGGCACGACAAGCGTCATAAGGTTCAACAGCCTCAGATGGGCGCGGGAGTCCCTGCCCAGGCTCCAGGTTGGCCCGGAAATAAAGGACGCCACGCAGGTGTTCACCCCCGGCGACGTGCTGTGGACGGAACATCATCAAAGAAGCAACACTTACCTTATGCGGCAAGAGCCCTTGGTGCAGGGGGCCATAGTCGTCATGGACCCGCACACGGGAAGGGTGCTGGCCATGCATGGCGGATACTCGTTCAGGACCAGCCATTTCAACCGCGTGACCCAAAGCAGGCGGCAGCCGGGTTCGGCGTTCAAGTCGTTCGTGTACCTGACGGCGC
>WRDZ01000117.1 GCA_009779595.1 Alphaproteobacteria bacterium
TTATATACTGCTGGCCAAGCGTCATGTTCAGTTCCGGCCGGTGCAGTTCGCTCACGCGGCTTTGGCGCAAGGTGTGCGGAGCGATGTCCGTCAGGTTCATGGACCTGGCTACCAGCGCGGCCGTCTGGGGCATCAGCTGCATAAGCCCGCGAGCTCCGGCCCGGCTTCTGGCCATATTGTTGAAGCACGACTCTTGCCGGATGAACGCGAAAATCAGCGCCCTGTCAACCTTGAACCCCCTGTCCGGCTGCCATTCGGGTATCGGGAAAACCGAACGGCCCATCTCGTACACCTGGCCTTTAAGCACCATCAGCTGTTCCGGCCTGTAAGGCATTTCCTGCTCTTCGGCCAAGACAAACAAAAGGTGCCTAAGGTCGTCCTCGTTCAGATAGACATGGAGCATTTTGCTTCTTGCCATATCGATGTCGCCGATTTCCTGCAGGGCGACTATTTGGTCTATAAGGTTTTTATCGGCTTGGGTCGGATGATAATCGGCGTTCGGCCGCTGGAACGAAAAGTCGACTGTTTCGCCCAGAAGTCGGCGGGCGATAAGGCTGTAGAAAGTGTCGCCATGCCGCGAGGCCTGCTCTAAAAACGGGGTCACCAGGTTGAAATTCCCGGTCTTCAACGCCGCGCGCGCAGCCCAGAACGCCCCGCCCGCGCTCATGGTTTCAGTCCTGGCATTGACGGCCACGCTGGTAAAGCTGTCCAGCGCCATTTGGTAATCGCCGTCAGCCCATGACACAAGGCCGTTGACCCATTGTATTATCGGGACTGCCGCCCCGCTGGTCTGAGCCGCCGGGACCGAGAACCTGCGCGCGTTTTCTATATCCCTTAGTTTCAGATACTCGAAAGCCAAGGCCGCCCTAGCCTTGTCAAAGTTGGTCTGCCCGAACTGCCTTGGCGCGTTCTTCTGCATAAGTATCCCGCGCGCCGCCGCAGTGCGCCCGCGGCGGATATGGTTGGACAGTATGTTCCACTGGCGGCGGGTCTCTTGGTTCTTAAAGGTGACCCTACGCATCGCAGCATGGGCGTTCGGCTCCGGCAGGCCGTAACAGGTGTACATCAGCCTGGTGTTGAAATCCCTGGGCCTTGGCCCAAGGTTTTTCGCGCCTTTCCTCCTGGCCAGGTTATAAATGCGTATGGCCTCGGGGTTTGACGGATGCTCGACCAGCCAGGTTCTTAGCTCCCTCACCGTGGAGACGTATCTTGGGTGCATGTACCGCTGGGCCTGCACATACCCCATAAGCAGCCGGTTCTCAAGCTGTTCGATTTTTTCGTCGGCCGCTTTGAACTTGCCGTCGCTTTGCAGGTCGAAGATTTCGCGATAGATGATGCGGTCGTGCGGCGAAAGAATCTGGGCGCGCGCCGCGCCGCTTGCAAAAAACGCAAAAATGGCGCAAACAGCGCAAATAATCGTTATATGTTTCATCATCTTTGCAACCTTAAGAGCCGGGCGCAATCCACGTTTCTCATCGGCGGCATATCGCACGCAAGGATGCGGATCCTTGGCCTCCCCTCAAGCGCGGCGCTGCACATAAGCGATTCAATCCGCAGCCTTCTTTCTTTTTCAGTGTATGCCACCACATCCCGAATCTCGGCGGTATAGTTCATTTCGCCGAACGTGAAGGCAAGCCGCACCTTCCTTAACGTGTACGGAGTCTGGTTGTTCACCCTAAGCGTCTGATGGCAGAACATTGTCCCGCCGGGGCCCCTCTGCTGTATGACCGGACCCGGGATTATCTCTATAAAATCCGGGGTGCGCTGCCCCGCAGCCTGCTTGAACGGCGCAAGCAGACCGGCCGATATCACGACAAACGCAAGTATCCTAGTTGGTTTCAAGAGCTTTTACTCCGGGCAGGGCCTTGCCTTCCAGCCATTCCAGGAATGCGCCTCCTGCAGTGGAAACGTAAGTGAAGGCGCCTTCGACTCCGGCCATGTTCAAAGCCGAAACAGTGTCGCCGCCGCCCGCCACGCTAATCAGGCGTTTTTGGTCAGTAAGCCTGGCCGCGAACTTGGCTATTTCTACGGTCGCAGCGTCGAAAGGCTTGACCTCGAACGCCCCGACCGGCCCGTTCCACAGCAGAGTCTTGCAGTCCGCCATCTCGTCCTGTATTATCCGGGCGTCCAGTTCGCTTATGTCCAGCACCATCTTATCATCGGGGATGGCGGTCGTGGGGACGGTCAAGACCGGCTGGTTTTCCGCCAGCTGGGACGCTACGACAACGCTGCCCGGCAGGATGATTTTGCACTTGTCGCTCGCGGCCGCCATTATCTGCCGGGCCTTGTCGGCCATGTCCTTTTCGCACAGGGATTTGCCTATGTTGATGCCCATGGCGTAAAGGAAGGTGTTCGCCATTCCGCCGCCTATGACCAGCTTGTCCACCTTGCTTATAAGGTTGCCCAGCAGTTCAAGCTTTGTCGATACCTTGGCGCCGCCGACAATGGCCATGACCGGACGCTGCGGATTTTCCAAAGCCTTGTCCAGGCTTTCGAGTTCCGCCTGCATCAGTCGGCCCGCGAAAGCCGGCCGCAAACGGGCCAGCCCCTCGGTGGACGCGTGCGCGCGATGGGCTGCCGAAAACGCGTCGTTGACGTAAAAGTCGCTGTATTCTGCCAGCCGCGAAGCAAAACCGGCGTCGTTCTTTTCCTCTTCCGGATAAAAGCGCAGGTTTTCCAGCAAAAGCACATCGCCAGGCTTGGCCACGGCAACAGCGTTCTTCACCTTGTCGCCAATGCAGTCGTCGACAAAAGTCACCGGCTTGCCAAGGTACTTTTCCAATTCCGGCTGCACTATCTTCAGGCTCATCTCGGGGACGATTTTCCCGTCCGGACGTCCGAAGTGCGACGCGACCACGGCTATAGCCCCCTTTGCAACCAAATCTTTGACCGTGGGCACGAACCTTTCTATCCTGGTAGCGTCCGTAACCTTGCCGCCTTTGGCAGGCACGTTCAAGTCCGCGCGCACAAACACCCGTTTTCCCCAGCATTCCATATTGTCTATAGTCTTAAATCTAGCGATTTCTTTCCACTAATCCTTTAAGTAGCCCTGTCATTATACTAACCTGTCCGGACGGTTCTGGCACTAAGAATAATTAGGTTATGGGAAAGGATAAGGCAA
>WRDZ01000118.1 GCA_009779595.1 Alphaproteobacteria bacterium
CCAAAGCCGCGTTCACCCGGTCCAGCATTTCGCGCGCCGCCTTGTTGGTGAATGTGACGGCCAAAATCTCCCACGGTTTGCAAAGCCCCTGCTGCAATATATGGGCTATGCGCGTTGTCAGGACCCTGGTCTTGCCGGTTCCGGCGCCGCTAAGCACAAGCACCGCGCCCTGCACGGTCGTCACAGCCTGGCGCTGCTGTGGGTTAAGGCTGTCAAGCAGCATGTCAGTCCCGCCTGGCAAGCAGGAACTTGCTTATGCTGAATGCCAAGGGGTTGACCGCGCTTAGGTTGCTCCACTCCCTTTCCCTTTGCTCTGCGGCCGTCAGGAACGACCCGAACACGTATGCGCGCCAGCGTATGAAACGCGAATGGAATTCATTGTTCAGGAAATTGTCTTCCGTCACAAAGTCCACCAACCACGTAGTTTCGTTAAGCCTTGTGGCGCTGGTTACCATAACCCTGCGGTTGAAGTTTCCGCGCGGCCCGGACTGCTCGGCGATAAGGCGCTGGTGGTACGGCACAAATGAAACGTTTTCGCCCCTGCCCCCGCCAACGAAAAACAAGTCCAACAGGTTCCTGTTCTCCACGATGTGCCTTGTCCTGTCGGCAGAGCTTGCGAAAAAGCTCATCCTGGCCACGACATACTCGGTGACCAGGCGCTCGGCCTCAAGGTCTAAAGCGGCGCGGGTCACGTGGCTTTGCTCGGCTATTTCCATGCGCATCAGCTCATTGTTGAACACCAGGAATCTGGGCACGGCAACCCTTTGTGGTACCATTATGTATATCAGCATGACGATAAGCACCGAAAGCATAAGGCTGAAATACCCCCATATCGCCAGGGTCCTGGTTGTTTTCAGGTACTTGCGCTCGGCCAGGACGGGGATGTTCATGCGCAAAGGATATACTTCAAGCCTGTCGTTGCTTGGCAGTTCCGGAGCAATCCATATCCGGACAATCGACTGCCTGATTGACGAGAATATATTGTTGACCCCGGAAAACTCAGGTTTTTTCACCATGTGGCACCTCTGTTCTTTAAAGAGCAAAATCTGCTGTCGCTGAAAATCATATGGTCGAAAATCTCAACCCCGATGGGCCTGAGCATTTTCGCCAGCTCGCGGGTCAGCTTTATGTCGTCCTGCGACGGTTCAATCCAGCCGCTAGGGTGGTTGTGAGCCAGTATGACGCTTGACGCGCCCAATGCCGATATCCGCTTCACAACCTCTTTCGAGCAAATCACCGCGTGGTCAACCGCGCCTTTCTGCACTACCTCGTCTTCGATGACCTTGCCGTTGCCGTCAAGGCAGATAAGTATGAACTGCTCGACCTGGCTGTGGCCGAAAGCGCCCATGCAGTACGCGGCCGCCCGCGACATGTCGGTGATTACGGGCTTCTGGTACATTTCCTCGCGCAGGGATATGTCGATAAGCGCTTCCAGCACTTTTATGTTCACGGCAATAGCGTCGCCTATGCCGTCGACCTCTTTCAGCTTTGTGACATCGGCGCGGATAACCTGGGTTATGGTCTTGAACTTGTTCATCAACGCTTTCGCAACCGGCTTCATGTCGCGCCGCGGGTCCGAATTGGCCAAAAAGAATTCAAGGATTTCGTACTTTTCGAAAGCTTCCTTGCCCCTTGACAGGAACTTGTCGCGCATCCTTTCCCGATGGCCGTGATAGTGCGGTTTTGCCGCGATTTTGCCGGTCTTGTCAGTCATAGGGCGGATACTCCCAGCCTTTGGGCGAGCGCGTGAACACCTCATACCCGTCTTTGGTGACCCCCACCTGATGTTCGAACTGCGCCGACAGGCTGCGGTCGCGCGTGATGCAGGTCCAGCCGTTGCTTAGGAACAGCCCCTGCGGTTTGCCAGCGTTTATCATGGGCTCTATGGTGAACACCATGCCGGGCTTCATCTGCTGCCCCTGCCCCTTGCGGCCGATATGCATGACGCTTGGAGCCTGGTGGAACTTGCGCCCGATTCCATGGCCGCAGAATTCATAAACCACCGAAAACCCCAGCGGCTCGACCGTGGATTGTATGGCGTACCCTATGTCGCCCAAATGAGCCCCGGGACGCACGGCGTCTATGCCGCGCCACATGGCGTCGTACGTGGCCTTTATCAGCTTTGCCGCCAAAACCTTAGGCTTGCCCACAGTGTACATGCGGCTGGAATCGCCGAACCAGCCGTCCAGTTCCACGGTTATATCAAGGTTGAATATGTCGCCTTTTTCCAGCCGCCTGTTGTCCGGGAACCCGTGGCAGATAACATGGTTCAAAGAAATGCAAGTGGCGAACGGGTACGCCGAGGCAGCATACTGCGGCTGGTATCCCACCGTGGCCGACTTGGCCCCGTTGTCCAATATGAACCGGTGGCACAGGCCGTCAAGCTCTAACGTGGTCACGCCCTCTTTCACGAACGGGGTTATATAGTCCAGCGTCATGGCGGCCAGTTGTCCGGCTTTCCGCAGGCAGGCAAAATCCGCTTCGGTGTAAATTGTGATTGATTGCGTACTCATAATGACCTATTATAACTTATGTATAAAACCGGTTGCAAGGGAAAAGTCTATGGAAATATGGGTATTAAAAGACACGCGGACAGGCACTTTCAACCAGGCCCTTGGAATAGCCGAAGCCATTAAACAGATTTACGGCCATGATTTCATCATCAAAGACTTCGACCTGGCCAAGTTTGCCAAGCTGCCCAACTGGTTCTTCAACCTTTTCCCCGGACTTGGCCTTTCCATGGCCAAATCCACGCGCCACGGCCTGCTGCAGGGCCGTCCCGACATAGTCATCGCCGCGGGCCGCCGCCAGTGTCCGGCAGTGCGGTTCATACAAAAACATCACAATCCGGCGCCGCTGACCGCGTTCATCATGGACCCCAACGGCTGTTACGGCAAATTCGATTTGATAGCTATCCCCAAGCACGATTCTTTCAAGCGCGCGGGCAAGAACATACTGCGCATTACAGGGGCTCCCAGCCGCGTACGCGACGAACGCCTGAACGCCGAGGCTTCAAAATGGTCCGGGAAGTTCGCCCACCTGCCCCGCCCGTGGGTTGCCCTGATAATCGGAGG
>WRDZ01000119.1 GCA_009779595.1 Alphaproteobacteria bacterium
AGCGGAGTGTTCCTGCTGTACCCAAGAACGCCGTCTATGAACTTATACTCTTCCCCGGGTTTCCATTCCTTCAAGGTAAGCTGGTATTGTATGGCTATGCCGCTGCATGTTTCTTCCACAGCATCAATCCTTTTTTAAGTTTCAGCGCGTGGAAACAATTTTGCCTTTGTAGTCCATGACGCATTCGTTGATACGCGCGGCGACCGTTCCCGCGGCGACCGCCCCGCAGAACAGTTCATCCTTGTTCGCCTTAAGCATTTTAAGGACTCTGTTCTGATTGCGATATGTAAATCCACGCTTTTCTTTACCCAGCGCTTCATCGTAAAAAGCAGGCTTAAAAATATCCGGATATTCCCCGTTTTCAAACTCCCTGCCAAAATTCACCCTCATTCCTATACGGTCGGCGTAAGCTACATCTTCCCCCATACCAGGCAGCGTATAAACAAACTGGCCGGCCGGTATCTTTACCATACCCCTGCCGGCGATAAACGTATAGGTTTCATTGGGTATCAGCAAAAAATCAAGGAAGTCGTTATAGCCGCTAAATTCTGTCCTGATGAAAGGATAGCTTTCCTTTACCGGTTTGCCGCGCAGCATATCGCTTAATGTTTCTTCGGAAACATACGGAAGCAGCACGCCGTTCTTATAAGCATATTTAAAACACCACGACTTGCACTGGGTTTGGGTTTCGCTACCATCTTCTTCGCCGCCCTCTTCCCAATAAACACCCTTTTTCACGCCTAGCATGACAGCCCGTGTGCCGTTGTTCTTATCCTTAAGCTTGACTTCATATCGCGTGGTTACGGGGTATTGCGGTATTTCATAAGGGATTTCCTTTATCTTGGCCATATAAGTCCAGTCCTTTCACATTAAAAATAACCATGAAAGGGACTATATACTATCCCGAGTCGTTTGGCAATAGGTTTTTAACCGGTTATCTGCCTTCCATTATGGCCTGCACCAATTCCTTGATAGTCGGGATATGGTCGTTTTCGTACATCGGGTCCGTGGCGAACCTGTGCCCGTTTGCGCCCACGAACATCAGGTGTTCGTCCGGGTTTTCGTTATAGCACGCCCAGTACAGCTGCCTTGAAATGCAGAAGCTGCGCGGGTCCAGGGGCATGGTCGTATCGCCAAAATCGCAAAAACCTGAAAAGCTGCAATGGGCGATGCACCCCACGCACTCGCCCCGCATTTTCTTGATGTCGTCCGCTTCGGCCCGTGTCAGCCACACCTTTTTGCCGTCGGGCGTAGACATTCCCACGGTATTTTCCCCGCGCGGCCCGTCCCAGTCTTCGGTAGCCTTGCGCGCTTCCAGCCTTTTGAAAAAGCTGTTGCGGACAGCCATCGAATAGAACCCGGTCGGCGAGAATTTGTTTACCGCGATGTCGTCCTTTGTCAAGTTCATCAATATCGGCTGCCACTTTTTGGCGACGTGGCTTTCCTGGACCAGGATTGGGCGGGTGCCGAACTGGAACGCGATTGCGCCGATTGCGGGGTTGTCGATGAAATCCTGCCACTCGGCCAGGTTCCACACGCCGCCGGCCATGATTATGGGCACGTCCTCGCCGATGCCCAGTTCGCGCATCAAAGAGCGCAGTTCAATCAGCTTGTCCATGGGCTTGACCGGCTTGTCAATCGGGTCCGAGTTGGTGATTCCAAGGTGGCCGCCTGCCAGCCACGGGTCTTCGTAAATAACGGCTCCAAGCCACTCTTTGTGCGGTTTGAACCCGCGGGCCCACAGGATTTTGAACGCACGCGCGGACGAGATTATCGGCACGAAATAAATTCCGTTTTTCGCGCAGAGTTCCGCCAGCTGGAACGGCATCCCCGCCCCGCACGCCACCGCGTCAAGCTTGCCGCGGACAAGAGGCAGCACGCCTTCCAGAATCGGGACTATGCGGCCCAATTCCCACAGCACGTTCATCATCACGACTCCATTGCCGTTGCTGATTTCACAGGCCAGGTTTGTTTGGGCTACTACGCCGGCGGTGTTCTGCTCTTGCACCTCGTCCTGGCGCTGGCGCACGGTCTTGGCGTGGAATATACGCTCATGCCGAGGAACCCGGTCGGCCGCCGTTCCAGACAATGTGCCGACAGCGCCTGCGCGGGCGAAATGCCCGGCCGTAGTGCCGTTCGACACCATGATACCCTTGCCGCCCTCGACTATGGGCAACACTGTTTTACCGGCGATTTTGATTTTTTGCAGAGTTTTCATAAAGCTTCCCTTCAACAAACAATGCATAACCCTATCATATTTGTCGTATAGCGTGAAGTAGGCACTTTTCAGAAGGTTGGTTTCCTTAAGGGAACCTAACGGGAATCAGGCTGGTTTAACGGCTTGCTTGTTCAAGTTTCCTAAGCGCAACTGTATTTCTAAGGCGTGGATTTTCTTTTGCATAGTCTATTGCCCTGTTACCTTCGTCATCCCTTGCTTTTGGGTCTGCCCCAAATTCCAAAAGCGTAGTTATAACCTCCGGATTGTAGGCGCCCATAGCTGCCCATATAAGAGCTGTTATTTCATGTTTATTCCTTGCATTAACATCCGCGCCAGCTTTGATAAGAGTTGTTATCACTTCAGGATTACGGCTACGCTCTGCCGCCTGCATAAGCGGTGTCCATCCATCATTATTCTTCGCATTAACGTCCGCGCCGGCTTTTATAAGAACTGCTATCACTTTAGGGTTTGGGGCTTTATGCATTGCAAACATAAGCGGTGTTTCTCCAAAATTACTCCTTGCATTAACATCCGCTCCAGTTTTGATAAGGGCTGTTACCACTTCCGGATTTGGGTTGTGCATTACCGCCAACATAAGCGGTGTCATTTCGTATTTATTCTTTGCATTAATATCCGCGCCCGATTTGACAAGAACTTCTATAACTTCCGGATTGGAGTTGTCCCGCGATATCCACATAAGCAATGTCCACCCATCTTTACTCCTTGCATTAACATCCGCCCCTTTTTTAATGGCATTTTCCACTTCCTGCGGCGTTCCGATTCTGCAAAGTTCAAAAAAAGCTTCCTCTTCTTCACTTAAACGGCTTGCTTGTTCAAGTTTCCTAAGCGCA
>WRDZ01000120.1 GCA_009779595.1 Alphaproteobacteria bacterium
ACTATACTTTTGGAAGCGGGAGCAGACCCCAAAGCAAGGGATGATTCCGGCAGGATGGCAATAGACTATGCAACGGAAAATGCGAACCTTGAAAACACCAATGCTCTTAGGCAGCTGGAACTGGCAAGCCGGTGAATGAATAAAGGAGATAATCGATGAAAAAGAAAATCGTGAAGATTGTATGCGGGTTGCTGGTGGTGGCGTTCATGGCATCAAATGCTTTGGCTGCAAGGCCGGGGCCATTATGCATGGTTGTCGGCAAAGTGGAAGCGATTGAAAAGAAATCTCTGGTTTATGAAGAAGGAAATCCGTGTTATAGGCGTGGCTCCAACAATCTTAATTACTACCAGATAAAACTGTTGGTCGAAAGGTCGACAATTGTGAAGGATGACTTTTCTTTTTCTTATTTTCGCGACCTCGGACACTTGTGCTCAAATTCGGACGATACCATCGCTTTGGTCACGACAAGAGAATTTACTTTTTCGCAAGGAGATATCATAGAGGCGGTTTATCAATTCAGTGGTGACGTATGCTGGAACATTAATGGCATTCAGTCAGTCATCAGATTTGACGACAAACCTTTTTTTGACCTTGTAAGGACAGGAACACCACAGGAAGTGGAAAACGCCATTAAAAATGAAGAAAACGTGAACGCAATGGATAAATATGGGGTAACGCCGCTTATGATGGCAGCGCGGAATAACCCCAATCCTGAAGTTATAAAAGTTCTTGTAAAAGCAGGTGCGGATGTTAATGCGAAAGATAACACTGGAAGTACACCGCTTATGAGAGCTGCGATGTTCAACCACAATCCGGAAGTGATAACAGTTCTTGTCAAAGCTGAAGCAGATGTTAATGCGAATAATAATGATGGGCTGACACCGCTTATTAGGGCAGCGATGTTCAACCATAATCCGGAAGTGATAACAGCTCTTATAAAAGCGGGCGCGGATGTTAATGAGAATAGTAATGATGGGCGTACACCACTTATGTCGGCGACGAGCAACTCTAATCTGGAGGTGATGGCTGTTCTTCTCGAAGCTGGAGCAGAGGTTAATGTGAAAGATAGATTTGGAACGACACCGCTTATGTCGGCGGCGGTGAACTCCTCCAACCCTGAAGTGATAACGACTCTTTTGAGGCTTGGGGCTGATTCGAAAGTAAGGGATAGGCACGGCAAAATGGCGATAGAATTCGCAAGGGAAAACCCTCGCCTTAGGAACACCGACGCTTTTAGGGCATTGGAAGAGGCAAGCCGTTAAAAACAATAGCCGAAAATAGCGTTGACAAAAAGACCATTGCAACGTATTGATTCATTAGACAGGCTCTATTTTTAAAAAAGGATTCACTGCCATGCCCAAAAAGACCGCCGGAAACAATACTGAAAACCAAACCGAAAGGCTGGAAGGATTAAGGGCCGCCGTGTGGCGGCTTATAGCGTTCTGCGTCGTGGGGTGGACCATGTTCTGGACGGGCTGGCTTTGCTTTGGCCCCGGCATGGTGCGGACGCTGATGATGCTGGCCGGCGTATTCATTGTGGCATACCCGTCCCTTAACCGCTTCTGGAAGCACGGGTTCACAGCCTTGTTCGCAGGGCTTTCCGTTCTGCAGCCCCCGGCTACCACGGACGCGGACGGCAAAAAGACGGCCGAAATCAACGCGGGACTGGGCGTGGCGATTTATACCCTTAAGTTCGTGGTCGCGGTCTGCGTCGTCGCTATCGGGACTTTCCTGACTTTCGTGCGCGCGGTGTTCCTGGCCGGCAAGTTCGTCAGGATACAGAAAGACGGCAAGATGAACATACCGCTTAAACAGTCCGCTTTGTTCCCGTGCCTTGTCGGAGTCGGGCTTATCATCGGCGTGCCGGTCTTGCTTAACATTATAGCGAAGATTTTTTCGTTGGGTTGATAAGCGGTTTACCCGTTAAACTTTCTTCTTCTTATACGGCTTGCCGTAGTACGCCTGGACGTATATTTCCTTGATTTCCTCTATCAGCGGATAGCGCGGGTTGCCGCCAGTGCACTGGTCGTCGAACGCTTTTTGCCCCAGCTCGTCCAAACGCTTCAGGAACTGCTTTTCGTCGATGCCCATGTCCTTTAAGGCCACGGGGATATCAAGCGCGCGCTGCAGCTTGATTATCTTGTCTATCAGCAGGTTCACCTTCTTGTTGCGGTTGTCCCCGCCGTCGTCCAGGTGCAGGTGGTCCGCGATTTTGGCATAGCGCCCCTTGACGAACGGATACTTGTACTGCGGCAGCAGTCCCTGCTTGGTCGGGTTGTCGGTCGCGTTGTACGCGATGACGTACGGCAGCAGGACAGCGTTGGCCAGGCCGTGGGGTATGTGGAACGCCCCGCCCAAAGTGTGGGCCATGGAGTGGCAGACCCCAAGGAACGCGTTGGCGAACGCCAGGCCCGCGATTGTCGCGGCATAGTGCATCTTTTCGCGCGCGACCTTCGCCTTCTTGCCCTTGGCGTACGAATCCGGCAGATACTTGAAGACAAGGCGTATGGCCTCCAGGGCCTGCCCGTCGCTGAAGTTGTTGGCGTACACGGAAGTATAGGCCTCTATCGCGTGGGTCAGCGCGTCCATGCCCGAATGCGCCACCAGCTGGGGAGGCATGTCAGCCACGAAGTCCGGGTCGATTATGGCCATGTCGGGCGTGAACTCGTAATCCGTGATGGGGTATTTTATATCCGTCCTTTCATCGGTTATCACCGTGAACGGAGTGACCTCGCTTCCGGTCCCGGACGTGGTGGGTATGGCAACGAACGTCGCCTTCTTGCCCAGTGCCGGGATGGCGGCGATGCGCTTGCGGATGTCCATGAACCTAAGGGCTATGTCCTCGAACTTGGTGCAAGGGTTTTCGTACATCAGCCATATCATCTTGGCCGCGTCCATGGGCGAGCCCCCGCCCAAAGCCACGATAAGGTCCGGCGAAAAGTGGCTTATCGAATCCAGCGCCTGGTTGATGTTGGCCACGGTCGGGTCCGGCAGGATGTCGGCGAACACGTGGACAAGCATGCCGTTTTCCTCCAGCGCCCGGATCA
>WRDZ01000121.1 GCA_009779595.1 Alphaproteobacteria bacterium
AGTATGCCGTCCGGGCGCACAGCCTTAAGCTGATTGTTGATTGTGCCCGGAGTCAAATGTACGGGCACCCCGCCCGTGGCCGCGACAGCCTGTTCATAGCCAGAGGCTATGCGGATAAAATCCCCATCTCTTGCGGCTAAAAGTATCGCTATTTTCGGTTTCATTATATGTATATTATAACGCCCGGGCGCTAATTGGAACCGGTAAAATATCCGGCGTTACCATTTTTAAACCTTTGTGTCATATAATAAAAACAATCAGGCTAACCAAAGAGGTATTACATGCTGTGGAACCCATTACTTGAAACCGGCATCAAAGAAATTGACGAGCAGCACAAAGAGTTGTTTCGCCAGATACGAGCCATGCGGGACAGCAAAGACTCCAACCGCGTGGACCAGCTGCTGGACTTCCTGGGCAAGTATGTAATCACGCACTTCCTGACCGAAGAGGATATGCAAACCAGAAGCGGCTATCCGCTGGCTGCCGAACACAAAAAACTGCATGAGCTTCTGATAGAAACCTATGACGGCATGCGCAAGGAATATGCCTCGGACAAAAGCACAATAGTCTTCCTGAAAATCAACAAGGCATTAGGGGAATGGCTGATAGACCACGTCATGGGCCAGGACAAACACTTTGCGGACTACTATAAATCCCTGACGAAGAAGTAAGGACCATAAGGTTTCCGTTATCAGTTTTGCTTTTCGGCACAGCTTAACAACTTTTATATAACCTTAAATATCATGGACATTTTGTAAAAAAGACATATAATCCATATGCAGGACGAAATATTACAAGGCTGCGGCCCAAAGGATTCACCATGAAAAGAAAGATTGTCAAGCTTACCAAATACGCGCTGATAACTGGTATCGCGCTGTTTATCCTGCTGTCTGCCGGGGTCGGTTTGCGCCTGTTGTATGTTGTTCCCCAACTGCAGCCGTGGCACACTTTCGTGCCTGGTGAATTCACGGCCGCGGAAATCGACAAAGCTTCCTGGGAAGACTATATCCGGCGCGAAAGCAGGTTATTGGACGAGGTTCACCGGGAAGTGGTCCTGAAGACTCCGGATTCCCAGAGGCACCCAATCAACCGCTATTATGAAGGCAGCCGGGTATATCCGCCGAACTTCAAGGAAAACTGGAACCGTTCATATATCCTTATACCGGAAAACCCGAAGGGAGCCGTGGTCCTGCTGCACGGGCTGACGGACGCCCCGTACAACCTGCGGCATGTCGCGCGGCTGTATTACCAGCAGGGTTTCGTGGCGGTGGGGATAAGGGCTCCCGGACACGGTACCGTGCCCGCGGCGCTTACCAAAGTCAGGTGGCAGGACTGGATGGCGGCGGCAAGGCTGGCGGTAAGGGAGGCGACAAGGCTGGCTCCAGAGGGTTCGCCCCTGCATGTGGTCGGATTTTCAAAAGGAGGCACGCTGGCAATCAAATATGCGCTGGACGCGCTTGAAGATGACAGTTTAAGCCGCCCTGACCAGCTGATTTTGATTTCCCCGATGGTCGGCATCGTGCCGATTTCCAAAGTGGCGGAAATAATGGGCATCCCTTCGTTTTTGCCGGGATTTGAAAAAGCCGCGTGGGTAAGCATCATTCCGGAATTCAACCCTTTCAAATACAACTCGTTTCCCGTAAATGCCATCAGGCAATCGCGCCTGCTTGTCACCGACATGAACAGGCAAATCATAAGGCTGTATAACAATGGCCGGATAGAAGAGCTTCCACCTGTCATTGCCTTCCAGTCCATAGTCGATTACACTGTCAGCACGCCGGCGCTTATAAACGACCTTTACCGCTATATCCCCGACAACGGAAGCGAACTGGTGCTGTTCGACATAAACCGGGACGTGAAGTTCATACCTCTGGTCCGTCCGGTTTTCATCAATATGCTGTCGATAATGCTGCCGGATTTGCCCCAGGATTACAGGATAACCGTAATCGGCAGCGACGGCCTTGGCGATTCCAGCGCCGTAGAGCGGACCGTTCCGCCGGGCGGCTCGTATTTTACGGCCAGAAACCTGGGCCTAATCTATCCGCCGGAGGTTTTTTCCCTTTCCCACATTTCGCTGCCGTTCCCCGAGAATGATTCCTTGTACGGGTCATCTCCCGACCCTGAAACAAAAAATGAGTTCGGCATAAACCTTGGGCTTGTTTCGCACGCTCAGGGCGAGCGTGGTGTCTTGGAAATAAACACGAACCTGTTCTTCAGGATTGCGTCAAACCCCCTGTTCCCTTATCTGGAGGAACGCATAAACCAGATAATCGCCGAAACTTCCATGCCGCCGTATGCCCGGTATGCCCAGGAGTCGTTTTAAGGGCTGACCAGACTGGCTTTCGTACACAAACAGGCCAATAAAAATTGGGGGAACATTCCCTGTTATTTAGTATTTCCTTAATCCTATGGGGATATATCTTTATGATAAGGATAAGGGGAAAACATCATGAAGAAATTCTTATTGGCTCCAACCATTCTGGCCGCTGTCATGATGGCCGGGCCCATTGACGCGTCTGTCCGGATACCGGCAGGGCTGCATTGCGGCGGGCACGTGAAGATGCTTGAAACCAAGCTTGAATTGCCGCAGCGGGGCGGAAGCGGAGCCGTGTCTGTAAAGACATACGACGACGGACGGACGGAATACTTCTGCCACCATAGAATACACTCCCTGTTTCTGGCCGAGGTCATCGACTCGCGCGAGCTTGACCGCCACGAAGCCAAGGGCCGGTGCCCCGCGCCTGGTACCCGCATTCTGCTGGAACATATGGAAACATTGCAAGACCCGCAACCTATACCTGACAGGGAATGCGGCAGGCACCGCTTAAGCCGGGCTGTAATCGACGCTTTGCCGCTTAATGAGATGAAGCCGGGTGTCTATGCCGGAGAACTCATGCATCCGCAAATCATCGCGATTGCAGCCGGAAAACGCCCGGCCCCGGACAAAGCGTATGTTGTATATAGCATTTGGGGCCAGGATGGATTCACCGCCGATTTTACGGCTGACAAAGGGCTGCATTCTGAAAACCGGGCTTATTTAAGGGAGA
>WRDZ01000122.1 GCA_009779595.1 Alphaproteobacteria bacterium
ACGTGCTGATGCGCGCGGTGACGGCTCCAAGCCGGAAGGTGCTGCAAACCGTTGCCGGAACCCTGGCTGCGGAAGGGAAGCTGGCGGACGCGTATATGGAACGGGACGTATTCGGAAACGGAGTTTTGCACAGGGTCAGCTCTATCAAAAACGATGCGCGGCGTTCGGATGTCAAGACCCTGCTGGATTCTTATAAAGCCCTGGCATAGCTAGCCGTAAAGCTATGCCTGTTTTCATTATTTTTCGCTGACCGTTCACGCGCTATTTTGGGATAAACAAGGAGCGCGCCAATGACAAAAATCGTGTTTTTCGACTGCGAAGAGATAACCCGCAATTATTTGAGCCAAATCAAAGACTGCGGCTGTGAAATGGCCTTGGTCGACCGTTCAATCGACCAGCTGAACGCCGCGGAACTAAGGCCGTACTTGGACGCGGACATAATCAGCGTGTTCGTGCACTCGACCAACGTGAACGCCAAGCTGTTAAAGCCGTTCGCCAGGCTTAAGATGGTGGCGGTGCGGTCCACCGGCTTTGACAACGTGGACCTTGATTACTGCCGCAAGCGCAATATCGAAGTGGCCAACGTGCCCCGCTATGGCGAAATCACGGTCGCCGAGTACGCGTTCGGCCTGCTGCTGAACCTTACGCGTAGGATAACGCTGGCCAGTTCGGACCTTAAGCACAACAATGTTGAAATCACCCGTTACATGGGCTTTGACCTTGCCGGTAAAACCATCGGCATCATCGGCACCGGAGCCATCGGCGGGCACGCAATCGGGCTGGCGCAAGGCTTTGGCATGAAAATCCTGGCATATGACCCGTATCCGAATTCGAAGCTGGGGGTAAAGTACACGGGGATGCCCGAGCTTTTAAGCCAAAGCGATGTGATAAGCCTGCATTGCCCGCTGACCAAGGAGAACCGCCATTTGCTGGATGCCAAGGCGTTCAAGGCCATGAAAGACGGGGTGATAGTCATCAACACTGCGCGCGGAGAGCTGATAGATACGCAAGCCCTGTGCCATGCGCTGAAATCCGGGAAAGTGGCGGCAGCGGGCCTGGACGTGCTGGAAGAAGAGGATTTCCTGCTTCATGACGATGTTTCCCTGCCGGGGCGCGCGCGGGAGTACATCGTCAATTCATTGTACAACCTGCGGTTGCTGCAAATGAAGAACGTTATTATCACCCCGCATATAGGCTTTGACACTATCGACGCCATGCACCGGATTTTGGACGCTACCCTGGAAAATATAAAGCAGTTCGTGCGCACGGGCAAAAGCGCAAACTCGGTGCTGGGCAAGGGATAAACCCCTTTACTTTGCGCTTTATAGAGGCTATCCTTATTGCCAGGGGGAATGCCATGAGCGCTAAACAGATAGGCGTTAACAGGGATACGGATATCCATATAACCATAGCCAGACGTTGCCGCGTGGCATTCGTTGTCCTTATGGTTGTTTGTGTTGCCGTTTACATATTCTGGTCTTTTGTGACCCTAGACTGGCACGCCAGGCCCGATTGTTCCACCATAAGCAGTGGCAGGGCTTGCATTGAAGATGATTTTCATCTTTTGGTTTTTCCCACGTGGTTCGGTATTTGGGCGCTGTTTGCCTATATAGTACTTCAAAAGATATTAGCGGCTTCGGTAAAGCGCCATATGTTCCCCCTGCTGGCCAAGCGCAACGGCCTGAGCTATCTGTCATCACGGCAGGCGCCTGCGGAATTGAAGAACCGCTTGATTGACGGGGCAGGCGAGGTGTGGCCGCGTTCTTTTTTCAATAGATACAGGTACTGGATTGAAAATGTGTTTCTGGGAACGTCTGGTGGCAAAAACGGCACTATTATGATATCGGACTTTTTTGTCGACAACAGCAGAAGCACCATCAGGACGTTTTTTGTCAAGCATGGCATAGGTGTGGTCGCGGGCGACAACGTGCATCTTACGGGAACCTACAGGCCGCCGTTCGACCTTCCAAGTTTCTGGCGGGTTTCCAAAATCAAAACTATGTATTACGATATGGAACGCAATTTGCGCAAAGGCATATCCATCGCAAAAAAGATGGAAGAATAAACCTAGGGCGTCACGGCTTGAATACCGCCTCATAAAGGCCGTCCGCATCGGTAACGAAAAGCGGCGACTTGTCCCGCACCGCAGGGCGCACAGCCCAAAACCCGCACCCTATGAAGTCGTCGGCAAGGCCGTCCAGGTACACTTTGCAATCGGACATCCCATCGCCAATCATTGTCACTTTTCCCGGCAGGCGGCCGTCTTTCCGTAACTGCTGGACCAATTTGTTCTTGCCGCCTTCATAAGCCAGCGGGTTGGTGTTGTCAACGCCGGTCACAAACCCGTCGTTATCCGTGACGCAGGTGTTGGCAAAGCAGTTTTCTTCCGGTATGCCAAGAGCGCGCGCTATTGGCAGGACAATGGGGACAAACCCGCCGCTGATAATCAATACCTGGTCCCCGCGCGCAAGCAGGTCCCGGATTGCCCTGTCAATGCCCTCAGTGATGTAATCCAAAATCCGTTCGGCCATGGCAGTGAAATCGTCCGAATGCACCCGGGCGATTTTAAGGCGCGTGGTGATTGATTCGTGGAAGTCTATCTCTCCGTTCATGCAGCGGCGGGTGATGTCGTCCACCTTGGCGTCGGTTTGGGCGTCGGCGTTGTCCTTGACTATGGCGTCCAGCGTTTCAATGCTAACCATCGTTGAATCAAAATCGAATATATAGGTGTCAGCCATTATTCCCTCCATTTATCAGGCGGACGCGCACGACCCCGGGAACCTGTTCTATAAGGCCGATTACATTGCCGCTGCAAAATCCGTCAATGTCGATGATGTTGTACGCATAATCGTTGCGGCTTTTGTTCGTCATATCCGCGATGTTAAGTTTCGCGTCGGCAAGTATCGACGTGATAGGCCCTACCACGCCCGCAACGTTGCGGTTGATGACGGTGATGCGGGGCTTTGTCGCAGGCCCCATATCGCAATCGGGAAGGTTGACCGAATTCTTGATGTTGCCGTGAAGCAGGTAGTTTTTAAGCTGCC
>WRDZ01000123.1 GCA_009779595.1 Alphaproteobacteria bacterium
TCCGGGTTCCCAAAAACTTCCGCAAGCTCTTGCCTTCCTGCATCTTGCCTGCGCGCCAATTCTTCCTGTGTACGTTCTGTCATTTCTTCTCTCCTTTAATTGTAAAACAAAGCCCCCATAGGCGGTCATATTCCGCCCATGGGGGAGAAAAACAGTTGAAATTAATCCACGCAGTATGAACGCGCGGATTGCAAATGTGTATGTACGTGGTATTTTACGCTATGCAGGGGGACAAACTTTAAACAGCTGGCAGACATAGCGGCAACACTTTCTGTCAAAACTATTGTTACTGTTACAAGCTTACAACACAATCGTTAACAAATCATTAAGATACAACAAAAATCCGATGTGTTTTTGCGCGCGCCCCCCTTACATTTCCTCTTGGCAGGAAATCAACCCGACAACAGCTTGCCGGCCGCGGCCCTGGCCTCGTCCGTGACATCCTGGCCGGACAGCATGCGCGCGATTTCTTCGTTCCTGGCCGTGTCGTCAAGCTTTTGCACGGTTGTCCGCATGTCCTCGGTTTTGATGACTTTAAAGTGGCTGGCCCCCACGCTGGCCACCTGATGCGAATGCGTCACCACAAGTATCTGAGCGCTTTTCCCCAACGATTCCAGCACCTTGCCAACCGCCAAAGCAACCGCTCCGCCCACGCCCGAATCAACCTCGTCGAAAACCACCGTGACAACGGGCATCGCAGCCAAAAGGTTGGCTTTTATCGCCAGCATGAAGCGCGCAAGTTCGCCGCCCGACGCGATTTTATTTATGGCCCCGGCCGGCTGCGTCGGGTTGGTGTTGGCCAAGAACACCACCTTTTCCGCGCCGCCCGCGCCCCATTGCTGCTGCGGCAAAGCCGTGATTTCCGTGATGAACTTGGCCTTTTCAAGCTTCAGCGAAGCCAGCATGCCGTTCACGCCCTTGTCCAGTTCGCGCGCCGCCTTGGCCCGAGCATCCGACAGCCGGGCCGCAATCGCCGCGAACTCGTCCCACGCGTTGTCAACCTTTGCCTGCAAATCCCCGATTGCCAGCTGCCCGTCGGTCAAATTGCGCAACTGCTCTTCCAGCTTTTCAAGCATCGCGGGAAGCTCGTCAACCGTACAGCGGTGCTTGCGGGCCTGTTCGCGCAAAGCGTATATGCGGTCGTCAATCTGCTCTAACCGCGCAGGGGAAAAATCCAGCTGGGACAGAGTATCCTCGACAGCCGAACACACCTGCCGCAGCCCCTCCACAGCCTGGTCCAGCTCGGCCACTTTGCCGTCGAAACTGCCTTCCAGAACAATGTTAACCTTGTCCAATATGCGGCCGGCTTTAGCCGCGTCCGCCAACACCTTGCCGTCCAGCACGTTCGCCGCTTCGGTCAGCAAATCGGACAGCTTCTGCCCGTTGACCAGCAGCTTTTTCTGCTGCAAAAGCTCGCTTTCTTCGCCGGCCGCGGGGTTAATCTTTTGCAGGCTTTCCAATGAAAAGCGCACATACTCTTCATCAGCGGCAGCCTTTTCAATCAGGGCCTTCTGCTGCTGCAACGCCTGGCTGGCCGCCTGCCATGCCTTAAAAGCCGTTGCACTAGCCGCAGCCAGCCCGGATATATCGCCGTACGCGTCCAGCATGCCCGCGTGGTTCGCGGGGTTCAGCAGCGCATGGTTGGCGAACTGGCCGTGGATTTCGCACAGCTTGTCCCCCACCTCTTTCAAAAGCCCCAGGGTTACAGAGGTGTCGTTCACGAACGCCTTGCTTTTCCCATCGGAATTGACGATGCGGCGCAAGATGATTTCGCCGTCGAAACCGATTTCGTTCGCAAGCAGGACGTTGGCCGCTGGATGGCCGGGCTGCACCGCAAAGCTTGCCGTCACGCAAAGGGAGTCTGCCCCATACCGCACAAGCGACGCATCGCTGCGCGCCCCCAGCGCCAGCGCCAAAGAATCCAAAAGTATGGATTTGCCCGCCCCGGTTTCGCCGGTGAAAACATTAAGGCCGTTTTGTGGCTGCAGTTCAAGCCTGTCAATCAGAACCACGTCCTTTATCAACAGGCTAGTCAGCATGCCTGTTCACCAGTTCGTAAGCCCTGGCATACCACTTGGAATCCGGGAAATTCGTCCCAAGCAGCACCGCGTATTTGCGCGCGTCCTCCGGCAGGCCAATAGTGATGTAGACTTCGGTGATGCGAAGCAATGCCTCGGGCAGGACAACCGACCTGGGATAGCGCTCAAGCACGGTCAGGAACCTGTTCAGCGACGCGGTATGCATGCGGTTGGCCTGATAGAACCGCCCGATTTCCATCTCGTGCCCGGCCAGGAAATCCGTCAGCACCACAAGTTTCTGCCTGGCGTCCTTGGCATATTCCGAATCAGGGAAACGGCGGACGACCTCGCTGAACGCCTGGTACGCCTGTTCGGTAATCTTCTGGTCGCGCCTGAAATCCGAAACCTGCTCGTACAGAGCCTGCGCCCTTATATAGTACGCCCACGGCGCGTCCTTGTCCGCGGGGTTAAGGTGCAGGAACCGGTTCACGGCCATTATCGTGTCGTCGTACCTGCGGGCCTTGTAGAATGCGAACGCGCTCATCACCTGGGCACGGGGGACAAGCTCGGAAAAAGGATATTCGCGTTCCAGAAGGTCGAACTTTTCAGCGCTTCGCAGGAACTCCCTTCTGTCGAACAAAGCGCGCCCTTGGTCGAACATTTCCTGTGGCGGAGGCAAATCCTGCTGCTTTCTGGACGACGAGCACCCAAAACACGCCGCAGCGACAATCGCGCAAACCGCCAGTTTTTTCAGCATCTATTGCCTGTTCCCCAGCAAGCGCAAAAGGTGGAAGAACAGGTTGATGAAGTTCAGGTACAGGGCCAAAGCTCCCCACACGGCCAGGCTGTTCTGCACTTCCGCCGGAGCGCGCTCATTGTACGAGTTGCGTATCCTTTGGGTGTCGTACGCGGTAAGCCCCGCGAAAATCAGCACCGCCAGCACGGAAATGGCAAGGCTGGCCGTGCCCGACCTTATGAACAGGTTGACGACCATGGCTATGATTATGCCTATCAGCCCCATGAAAA
>WRDZ01000124.1 GCA_009779595.1 Alphaproteobacteria bacterium
CCGAACAGGCCGCCGCCGTAAGGTATGAGCAGCCGGCTCCGGCCCCGGCTGCTGCCCCGGCCCAACCGCCCAAAGCCCCGGAAGTCGTGGTGACCGACGCCAGGTCGCGCATCCTTCTGACGTTCACGGCCAACAGCTGGGTGCAGATTTTCCGCAACGATGAAGAGCATCCGTTCATAAGCCGCATTTTCCGCGAAGGCGAAAGCTATCCCGTGCCGCTTGAGCCGGGCGTAAGGCTTCGGCTTGACACGGGCAACATCGGCGGCATGGTGTTCCACCTGGACGGCACGGCTTTGCCCCGGCTTGGCCCGGACAACGCGTTGCGCCGCGGCATAGAGCTTAGCGTGGAAAACCTGCAAAGGTATAAGACTGAATAATAAAGAATATAAAAAAGGAAGAATAAAATGGATATTCTGGGCAAGCTGAACTCCCTGGTCGAAAAATACCGGGATATAGAAGCAAGGCTGCAAGACCCGAATCTTGAAACCGCGCAGATGATAGCCCTGTCAAAGGAACACTCCGGCCTGCAGGAAATCGTGGACGCGGCCATGGACTATACCAAAAAACTGGCCGATTTGGAAAGCGCGAAAGCCTCGCTGGCCGACCCGGACTTGAAATCCCTTGCCCAGGAAGAGATTGCGTCCCTGAACCATGAACTGCCGCAGCTGCAGGAAAAGCTGAAGATAATGCTTATCCCGCGCGACCCGGCGGACGACAAGAACGTGATTCTGGAAATCCGGTCCGGCACGGGCGGCGAAGAAGCGGCCCTGTTCGCGGGCGACCTTCTGCGCATGTACGAACGCTATGCAACGCACAAGGGCTTCAGGTTCGAACTGATGGAGCTAAGCGAAACCGGCATCGGCGGAGTCAAGGAAGCCGTGGCCCTGATATCCGGGCACCAGGTGTTCGCCCGCATGAAGTTCGAATCCGGCGTCCACAGGGTGCAGCGCGTGCCCCAAACCGAAGCTTCCGGACGGATACACACGTCGGCCGCTACGGTCGCCGTACTGCCCGAAGCCGAGGAAATCGACGTGGTCATCGACGAAAAGGATTTGCGTATCGACACTTTCCGCGCGGGCGGGGCGGGCGGGCAGCACGTGAACAAGACCGAAAGCGCAATACGCATCACCCACATGCCAAGCGGGATTGTGGTCGAATGCCAGGAAGAGCGTTCGCAGATAAGGAACAAAGAAAAGGCCTTCAAGCGCTTGCGCGCCCACCTGTACGAAATGCAGCGCCGCAAAGCCGAGGAAGAGCGCTCGTCCAGCCGCCAGGCGCAGGTTGGCAGCGGCGACAGGTCCGAACGCATCCGCACCTATAACTTCCCGCAAAGCCGCGTGTCCGACCACCGCGTGAACCTGACGCTGTACAAGCTTGACGAAATGATGGCCGGCCTGGCTCTGGACGAGTTCGTGGACGCCCTGACCGTAAGCGACCAACTTGAAAAGCTGGCCGCTCTTGAATAATATCGGGGATTTCTACAAGAAAGCCGCGGCCGCGCTCAATTCACCGCACGAAGCCAGGATATTGATAGCGCACTTCACAGGCGGCCATAACCCGGTCCTGCACCCCCAAATCCCGCTGGCCGCCGAACAGCTGGCTGCGCTGGAAGCCGCAGTCGCCCGCCGCCAAAAGCATGAGCCCGTGTCAAAGATTATCGGCAGCAAGCCGTTCTGGCGCGATTCGTTCATAACCACGAAGGACACTCTGGACCCGCGCCCGGAAACCGAACTTCTGGTCCAGGCAGTCGTTGACCGATTCGATAAAACTGCCGAACTGAAAATACTGGACCTTGGGACCGGGACGGGCTGCGTGCTTATAAGCCTGCTTAAACACTTCCCAGCGGCAAGCGGCGTGGGCGTCGACATCAGCCAGCCAGCCCTTGCAATCGCGGTGCAGAACTCGGAAAACCTTGGCACAGCGGACCGCGCGCAGTTCATGAACGCCGATATCACCGGGCCTTTGCCGCTTGGCACAAAATTTGATATTATCGTCGCAAACCCGCCGTACATAAAAACAGCCGATATTCAAGCCCTTATGCCGGACGTGCGCGACTTCGACCCGCACTCGGCTTTGGACGGAGGAGCGGACGGCCTGGACTTTTACCGCATTATCCCCAGAATTATTTTGCCGCTTTGCCATAAAAGAACTTGCTTTTTTTGCGAAGTCGGTTATAATCAAAGTAAAGAGGTTCAAGCAGAATGCCGAACGCATGGCTTGATATATGAAACTGCGCTTGAAGATTTGAATGGAATACAGCGCGTTTTGATTTTCAGCCTCATGGATTAACAAAAAATGTAAAGGAAAAGACGCAATCATGCGTAACAATCGCAATAACGGGCGCTTCAACAACAATTTCAGGCGCCACAACAACCATAACAATAACCATAACCATAACAACTCTCCCCAAGTCAACCGCAACACAATGTTCGACAGCAACGGCCCGTCGGGGAAAATCCGCGGGACCGCTTTCCAGCTGTACGAAAAGTACGACAAGACAGCCAAGGACTTCGTGTCCCAGGGCGACGACATCGTGGGCGAAATATGCAGCCAGTACGCCGACCACTTCTTCCGCGTGCACCTGTCGACCATGCCCGCCGAACGTGAATCGGCCGAGCGCGGAGATTCGCAGCAGCCCGAGGAATCGGCCGGCAGCGACCAGCACCAGCGCCCAAGCCGTTCGCAGCGGGCGGCCATGCACAACAACAAACGCGAAGCCGTCGTGGACAACGAACCGCCGGCCAGCCAGATAACGACCGAGTTCACCGTCCCCAATGTCGAGCAGATGGACCTCTCCATCCCTATCGCGGTGATGGCCTCGGACAACCAGAAAGCCGACGAGTTCAAGCAGCGCGGCCGCGGCCGTCCAAGAAAAGTCCAACTTGAAGCAGGAGAATAAGCCCCATGAACCATGCCACTGACAAAGACTTTGCCGAAAAGGTCCTGAAAAGCAAAACCCCGGTGCTGGTGGATTTCCACGCCACATGGTGCGGACCCTGCAAACAGCTTTCGCCCCTGCTGGAC
>WRDZ01000125.1 GCA_009779595.1 Alphaproteobacteria bacterium
CAACCTTGTCATAACCTCGTCGGACGTCAGCAAAACGCTCACAGCGATTGAAGGGCTGTTGCCCAACCCTTCAGCTCCTCCGCCGACCGTTCCGACGACGTATGCCAAGGATACGCTGGGCCTTGACACGGGATATGTCATCAGCATGGCAAGCGACAGTCCGATAAAGCTGTACCACCAGGTCAGCACGCTTAGCGGCGTACTGGCGCAGACCACGCTGGTCAGCCTGCCGGGCATAAGCGCCGGGGCGTTCAACATGTCCATAGGCGGCACCACGCAGACGTTCACAATCGATACGACGACTACAGCGCAAGGGCTGTTGAACAGCATAAACCAAGCGTTTCCGGGCCTGGTCACGGCCAAGCTTACGGCGGGCAGTTTCGATATACTTGGCACTGACCCCACGCTGCCGATATCTTTTTCCAGCGATACCAGCGGCTTCGTGGCCGCAGCCAGCTTCCAGCCGGTGAACGACCCGACTATCAACGTGTACGAGCTGATAGAGCGCATACGCCAGGTTCCAGGGGTCGACGTCTTTATAACAACGGAAGGGAAGCTGCGCATCCAAACGGACGACGGGCAGGATTTGATTATCACCGACCTGTTCAACGTGACGGCGGACCGCCAGGGGTATGTGGCAAGCGCGCTGGGCATAGCGGGCGCGGCGACCAACGGCTCGTCCATCAGGCGCGCGTATGCGGCGCAGTTTAACGAGATACTGGTGCAGATAAACAGGTTCATAATCAACAACGACGCCGGCTATCGCGGAGTGAACCTTCTGAACGGCCAGGATTTGACGGTGAACTTCAACGACGACCGCACAAGCAACTTGGTCGTATCCTCGGTCGTGTTCAGCACCGACGGGCTTGGCCTGAGGCAGGCATTCAACAACTGGGTGACGCGCGAGGACGTGGAAAGGGCCCTGTTGCAGATTGACGGGGCGATGATACGGATAAGGGCGCAGTCGTCGGAATTCGGGCAGAATCTGTCCACGATACAGAACCGGGAAGATTTCGCCCGCAGCATGGTCAACGTGCTGAATACGGGTGCGGACGCGCTGGTGCTGGCCGATATGGACGAAGAGGCCGCGAACCTGCTGTCCCTGCAGCTTAGGCAGCAGTTGGCCACGAACGCGCTGGCCATGGCGTCGACCTCGGCTCAAAGCGTGCTGCGGCTGTTCGGTTAGGCTGGGCAAAGTTCATAAAAACAAAGTGCCGCCGTCGCGCAATACTGCGTCGGCGGCTTTTGTCATGGCCTTGCCGTCGTGCACGACAATCCCCGGCAGTATTTGCACAGCCTGGCCGCTGCCCTTTATTGCGCGAACTATTATGCGGTTGGCGGGCTGCCCGGCCTTTGAAAATATGGGGATTATCTGCGCGGCTCCCATCTTGTGGGCAATGAAGGCGGCAAGGATTTCAGGCAGGGCCGCAGGCTTGTGCAGCATGGCGAAATTCCCCTTTGGCTTGACGCGCTTAAGGCAGAAGTCCAGCCATGTTTTCAGCGGCACGGTTTGGGTCCTTGCCAGCCCGCGCTGCGGTACAGGCGAAAGCGGAGCTTCGCTGAAAAACGGCGGATTGGTTATGACGCAGTCGAAAGTTTCGCGGATTTTGCACTTGGTTATGTCCGCGTTCTTGGAAAGCCCGTCGGCTTTGTTCAGCTTGAAGTTCAGCATGGCCGCTTTGCACAGTTCAGGGTCTATTTCCAATCCGGTCACGCGTATCGACGGCTGGCGCCAGGCCAGCAAAATCCCCAGTATTCCGCAGCCCTGTCCCACGTCAAGCACCTGCGCGTTTTCTTTTACGGGCGTCGCCGCAGCCAGGAAAACCGCGTCGCTGGACGGAGCGTCATACCCGTCGGCTTTGGCTATTTTTACTTTGCCGCCGATGAAGTCAACGGTTTTCATGGTTTTCACAGCGGCACCTTCACTTCAACCCTAAGCCCTCCCAAAGGACTCTGGTCCAGGCGCATGTCCAGCCCCAGGGCCATGGCAATATCCTTTGTGACGGCCAGCCCAAGCCCAAGGCCGCCCGTGTTCTGGTTGCGCGAATCTTCCAGCCTGTAAAACGCCTTGAACACTTCATCGCGCTTTTCATACGGAATCCCCGGCCCGTCGTCGTCGATGGTTATGATTCCGTGCTTCCCGTGCTTTGCAATGGTTATTTCGGCACGGTCCGCATATTTCACCGCGTTCTCGACTATGTTCGACAGCATGCGCTTGAAATTATTCAGCGGCAGGCTGGCGACAACTTCGTCGGCCTGGATTACGGTAACGGGCTTGTCCACCTTAAGCTTTTCGGCCACGGCGCGGCACAGCTGGGCAAGGTCGATTTCCTGCGGCTGTTCAGAGGTTCCCTGCCTGGCAAACTCAAGATAGCTGTCAATCATCCGCTGCATGTCCAGTATGTCCGACCCCAGCTCTTCCTTCAGCTGCTTGTCCTTGGTTATCGCCAGCGCCAGCTTCATGCGCGTCAGCGGAGTGCGCAAATCGTGCGAAACCCCGGCCAGCATGCGCGTGCGCTCGTCGATTTGGCGGAAGATGCGGTCGCGCATGGCAATGAACGCCAGTCCGGCGTGGCGGACCTCGGCCGCTCCTTTGGGGCGGTAGTACGATGTGTCCTTGCCATTGCCGGAGTCCTTGGCCACTTTGCCAAGCTGCTGTATAGGGCGTATCTGGTTTTTAAGGAAAAGCCCCGCGACCAGCAGAAGCACGGCGGTTACAATGATGTTGACCAGCATGAACACCACGATGGAAGTGGTATAGAACCGCTTGTAGCTTACGTTGGTTTTCAGCACTCCCCGCGGGTTCTCAACCTGTATGTATATCGTGACGGACCTGTTGTGCGGATTCTCTTCCAGCCTGTAGGGCATATCTGTCAACCCTACAAGCAAAGGCCTTATTATCTGCGGATTGATTATTTTGTTTTCCGGTATGGGGAAATCGTATTGTGGAAGGAAACTGAACTGCATGCCCTGGCGCAGGTTTCCCGAGTGCAGTATCCACTGGCGGTCGGACTCTTC
>WRDZ01000126.1 GCA_009779595.1 Alphaproteobacteria bacterium
ATCCGGACTGCAAGTACATAAAGAACCTGGAAGGCGCAAGCTCGGACCCGAAGAACCAAAGCAGCCAGCTTGGGGAAATAGACGGACAGCCGGTTGTCGTGGGACGCAGTCGCTTCGGGTTTTTCGTGCGCAAGGGGGATGAGTTCCGCTCTATCCCGCGCGACATCGACCCGTCGCAGATAACATTCGAACAAGCCGTACAGCTGCTCAGCAAGCCCAAAAGCCAAAAGGCCGGGGCCGTGGTTCTGGGCATGGACAAGGAACAGGAAGTGCTTTACAAGCAGGGGCGTTACGGCCCGTATGTGCAAAGGGGCAAGGAGATGGCGTCCCTGCCCAAAGCCTTGAAGGACGAAGGGCGGCCGCCCACCCTTGACGAGGCGATTAACCTTTTAAAACTGAAGAAGGGGAAGAAATGAAAACGAAGACCGAAAACCTGACGCGCGAGAAGATAGAGGAATACATCTTAAAATGCAGCCGTTTCCCAAGCCGTCGCCAGATTGCAAAGGCCTTCAACATAAAGAACGAACAGCGGCGCATGCTTAACTCAGTCTATAAAGAGCTTGAACGCAAACGCAAAACGCCAGTGCCGGGCGGCCGCGACAATGCCGGCAAAGCGGAATTCCGCCAGCACGTCATCGGCATATTCAAGACTTTCGGCCGCATAGGCAGCGGCAAGATATTCCCCATAACCAAAGGCAACAGGGACGTCTTCACCGTAAGCGGCAAAGACATGGGGCTGGCCAAAAGCGGGCAGATAGTCAAAGCCGCGGTGAACCCGAAAAAGCCCAAATTTTCACGCAATTACAGCGCGAGGATTATCGAAGCGCTGGGATATCCGGACCAGCCGAACATGTTTTCGCTGATGTCAATCCTGGACAAGGACATCCCCTACCAGTTCCCGCAATCAGTCGAACATTCCGCAGCAAGCATGAAGCTGCCGCCGCATGAAGGCCGCAAGGACCTTAGCAGCATGCCGCTGGTCACCATCGACGGAGAGGACGCCCGCGACTTCGACGACGCCGTGTACGCCCACAAAACCGAAAACGGGTTCGATATCGTCGTGGCCATCGCCGACGTCGCCTGCTTTGTGCGCCCCGGCAACGACATCGACAAAGAGGCCTTCAACCGCGGGAACTCGGTGTATTTCCCCGACCGCGTGGTAAGCATGCTGCCCGAAAACCTGTCCAACAACCTGTGCTCGCTTATGCCGGGGGAAGACCGCCCGGTCATCGCGTGCCACCTAAGCATCACGGGCGACGGCCGCCTTGTCGCGTACAAGTTCTCACGCGCGATGATGCGCTCGTCGGCAAGGATGACGTATGAACAGGTACAGAAAATCATCGACTCGGGCAGGGACCACCCGCTTGTGACCCCGCTTTACCAGGCGTTCAAGGCCCTGGCCCACGCCAGGACCAAAAGGCAGACGCTTGAGCTTGACATAAAGGAACGGCTGGTCACCATCGGCAAAAGCGGGCAGATAAGCGCCGTGACGCCGCGCAAACAGCTGGAAAGCCACCAGCTTATCGAAGAGTTCATGATTCTGGCCAATGTGGCCGCAGCCAAGCTTCTGGGGGCCAAGCGCCCCATACCGGTCATGTACCGCGTGCACGAGGCTCCTCCCGACGAACGCCTGCAATCGCTGGGCGAATACCTCAAAAGTATAGGCATTGCGGTGAACACCCAGAACATGGACCGTAAAGCTCTGAACCGCGTGCTTGAACAGGTCAAGGACACGGCCATCGCGCAAACGGTAAATGATGCGGTGCTGCGCACGCAGACACAGGCGTACTACAGCCCGGTGAACAAGCAGCACTATGGCCTGGCGCTGGAAGAGTATGCGCAGTTCACCGCGCCCATACGCCGCTATGGCGACCTTCTGGTGCACCGCGCGATAATCTCGGCCATGAACCTGGGCGACGACGGGCTGCCCGCGCGCGCCACGACCCAGCAGTTCACCAAAATTGCCGAGCATATATCAATGACCGAACGCCGCGCCGCCCAGGCCGAGCGCGAAACCTCGAACCGGTATGTGGCCGAATACATGCGCAAGTACCTTATGCAGCAGCTTTCCGGGGTTGTAGTGGGCGTGGCAAGGTTCGGGCTGTTCGTCCAGATACCCGAAAGCCTGGCCGAAGGCTTGCTGCCGCTGTCAGGCATGCCCGGATATTTCGTGTACGACGAAAAGGAAAAGACCCTGGCAAGCAAGAACAAGACATATAAAATCGGCGACAAGATAAAGGCCACGCTTATAGAGGCCGACCCCGTCACCGGCGGCCTGGTCTTTTCGCTGCTGCGGCAGGAAAAAGGGCTTCTGTTCAGAAAAAAACCGGCATGAGCGCAGCAAGCCCGCCCAAGGATATTGTTTAAAGCCTTAAATCGGCGGCATCGTGTACGCGGGTAAGGTTCCTTTTGCGTACCGCCGACGCCGACGCCCTGTGGCGGTTTATATCGGTGACGCACGCGCCGATTGAACCGGTCGCCGCCAGGTCGTACGAGATGATGTCGGTATGCGCGACCTTCTCGTTCTGTATCATCATCAGCAGCGAGCATGCGCGCCCCTGGTACTGCCAAAGCTCTTCATTGCCTTCCTTGCGGCGGATAGTCGGCTGGCCAAGCTCGCGCATGACCTGGTTCTTATGCGTGCCCAAGAATCTGGCCGTCGAGGTTGTATTTTCAACCGTGACCCTTACCACGCTGTCGACCTGCTGCTCGGACTGCGTGGTCGAACAGGCTGCCGTTAACCCAATAGTAAACAATGCCAGCGATAATTTAAATAGTTTCAACATAGCACCTCTATTATGACACAGAATTTGGGAAAAAGCAAGCATGATATTATCGGCGTTGGAAATGCCCTTGTCGATGTGCGCCTTTCGTTGAAGAACAGCGATATCGCAAGCCTTGGGCTGAAACCCGGGGAAACAAAGCTTATAAACGAAGAAGTCTTCTCGCGCCTTTGCGGCATGGCCGGCGAC
>WRDZ01000127.1 GCA_009779595.1 Alphaproteobacteria bacterium
CCTGACAAGCGTCTTGCCGTTTATGTCCAGCAGCATCTTGCCAGGCAGACGCGAGGCGGCCATGCGGCATGGTATCAGGGTTATGACTTTTGACATTTTATCACTGTGCTCCGTGTCGTTTTTCTTTTTTTACATTGTTTTTTGGTTTTTTGCAACCCCTTAAATACATTGACATGATTGCTTGATTATGGTATAATATTTTGGTTTTTAAGGTTATTTGCCATTACAAGCATGATAGGGCAGGGATAATGTTTTCATTTACGGACGCAATTACCGACACAATCGGGTACGCAAGAAGGTGGCTGCGTTTCAAGTTCAACCGCAGTTTGCGTGACAGGTGTTATGCCGATTACAAATCAAATCCCCAGAATTTCTATCGCCGCACCCTTATGGAGGGCAACTGCTACAGCCATGCAATGGGCTGGCAGCTTGGCAACAGCGGCCTTGACGGGGACGAATACACAGTGCCAGCCCCGGGAATGCGGGCCGGTTTGCCCGTATATGGAAAAGCCAAGGACAACTTTGCGGATTATCTTGCAAACCTGCGCGTGCATGTCGAAGCCGACGGAGGCATTTATCTTGGAATGAAAATGCCCGCGCTGCGTTCCGGCTGCGGCTGGCACGCGATATTCGCTGCCACAAGCAAGAAAGACTACCACTTTTATACCTGCGATAACGGAGTTTGGACACATAAAGACGGCAGCAGTACAGAGGGCTATTCGATGATATCCGCTTTGGATTACTCGGGCAACCGCATAACGAACCCGCTTTATTGCGACCGCGGGAAATACATTAATCCGATAGGCTTTTTCGCGGTGCCGGACGGCGGAGTTCCGGTCGGCCGTATCGCGGCTGAAAACGCTGCAATCGAGGACAGCCGCATGACCAGGGAACGCATGCGCGAATTACGCAGGCTTGGCAAAACCGACAAAGAAGCGCTTGTGGCCGACAAAGATTTTCATGCTGGAATCCAGTACAATTACTTGAGAGAAACGGGCTTCTTCCGCTGCGGGTGCGCCATGCTGAACCGCAGGATATACGGGCTTACGCGCCACGGCCAGAACCGGCGCGACCCGCGGCTGAGGCATGTCATGGGCGCGTACGAGCGCATGCTGCGCCGCTATCGCACCAGTGTCAAACACTTGGGGTTCTCAGAAGAGAAAGTGCGGTTGGGCATGCTGTATTACCGCGCCAATCCTTCCCGCTGACCTTATAAAGCGACTTGGGGGAATCTTGCGATTTCCAAGCCGGCTTGATATCAGATTCTGGGTTGCCCGAACCTGTTGGCCGCCGCATCTCCCTTTTGGCACAAAAAGACGATAAGGATTATCCAGCCGACAATAGGCAAAAGAAACCAGAAGTAATTCCAAGCGGAGCGGTTCGTGTCATGCAGCCTGCGGACCCCGACACAAAAGCCGGGCACCATAGTGACAAGTATCCATATCCAATCAATACCAATCAAGCCTAAAGCAGCCAGCACCCCCGCTGCTATGCTGGCAAGGACGCCATAAAACAAGTAAGCCCACCAATATTCGGAACGGGTTGCCCGTCCCCAGCCGATATAGCTTGTCCAATAGATTTTTAATGCTTCCACCAAAGTGTTGTTAAATTTCGCTTTTTGCATATCCGCTCCTTTTCGTTGCCTGGATAATCCGTAGTTTTCTTTACCTGCATAAATGGTATAGGGAGGAAATGAACAAATCGTAAAGAAAAAACGCACCTTTGGGGCGCGTTTGTAAAAGTGGCTCCGGGTGTAGGGATCGAACCTACGACCAATCGGTTAACAGCCGATTGCTCTACCGCTGAGCTAACCCGGAACACGGCAAGTAAGGCTTTAAGATGGAGGCCGAAGCCGGAATTGAACCGACATAAAAGGATTTGCAGTCCTCTGCATAAGCCATTCTGCCATTCGGCCTTGCCTCACAGATAAAAATATACCGCAAAACCAGCCCGCAGTCAAGAGGGTTTTTCATTCCTAATTTTGCAAGGAACGCAATTCGTCCGACCAGGAACTGATATATGCTTCTACGCCGCCGGGGCCCCAGACGTCTTCTTCCTCTGGCATGGCTGGCATAAATAGATAGCGCAATATAAGAAAAACCAAAAACAAAGCCGCAAAAATACCCCAGCCTTTGCTGATATAAAACCGCCATTTGCTTGTTCCGGGGTTTCTTGCGACAAAATCCTTGTATAGCGCGCACCAGAACCACAGCGCGTAAACCAGCACGAAAATCCTTAGGAGGACAACAAACCCGGCTATAACAAACATTCGGCGGAGATATCCGGTCGAAGAAGCCTCCGACTGTTCCAATACAAGCTTGCGTTGACGCAGGACTTCCAACGTCTGCCCGGTGATTTGTGCCGTGTCCGGGTTTTGCAGTATATCCGGATTGGCCTGGATAAGCCGGTCTATCAGCACATCAAGAGGAACTGCAATTCTTTCGGCCAGCGGAATATTGCTGTCGAAATGGTCCAGAACCGCCTGTACTTCCGGGTATTGACCGGGCGGGTAAGCTTGCGCCAGCTTGTTTTTGAATTCAGTTGACAGCTGGAAGCCTTGTATGGCTACCCTGCCAAGGGTTTCTACATTCGTTTTCGATTCCCTCATCATCGGGTAAATATAAAAGTACTTAAGAATCGCCGGCGTAACAAAAATAATCAGCAGGCATGGGATTATTATAGAGTAAAATGTCTTTTTCGTGGATTTGCGCATGACATGCCCTCCTTGTTCCTGCGGTTATTTTTTCCAGCCGATGGTTTGGGAAACTATGGCGAATTCGTTTTGGGCAAGCCCAAGGGCCTTTTCAACGGCCGCCTTGTCGAAATGCGCCCGGACCACTTCGCCCAATCCGGCTTCAGCACAGTACAGCGCCACATTCTGATAGCTCGAGCCCGCGTGCATGGGCGAGAACTGCCTGTCCGAGCCGACGAACAGCAACGTCAGCGGAGCGTCCAGGACAAAAGCCTGCC
>WRDZ01000128.1 GCA_009779595.1 Alphaproteobacteria bacterium
GGCAACCAAGGCGGCAACCAGAACGCCCCGCAAGAGCAGAACGTCCGGGAAACCACCGACCCTGCCCAGCGCATTTTCGAGTCGCTTGACGGCAGCCCCGAACCGTACATACGCGCCAAAATCCGCAGGCAGTTCGAAGAAAGGCAGAGGCAGGCGCAGTGAAAAAACTTGCTTTGATTACAGCGCTTTTGCTTGTTATACCGCTGCCATCGGACACCAGGCCGCTCCCGAATATCTTTTTGGAAGCTACGGTCGACAACAACAATCCGTTCGTGCTGCAGCCGATTATATACACCGTGCGGCTTTCCTATCCTTCGAACGTCGGTATTGGAGGGGCAAGCTTTCCGCCGGAATCGCCGCACTTTTCCATCACCAAAATCGGCGAGATGGCCAGGCATACCAGGCAGCACGGGGACCGCCAGCATGTGGTGCAGGAACTGCGGTTCTCTGTCATGTTCAAAAATCCCGGAAACTTCGAGATACCGGCTTTCCGGTTCGTGGGCGGGTTTGACGAAACCGGCATAGGGTTTTTCAGGGACCTGAACATAAGGTCGGCGTCCATCCCCATAATGGTCCGCCCCGCTGTCAAAGACATCGGCACCTGGCTTCCGGCCAACCGGCTCGAGTTCAAATACGCCTATCTTCCAAGGGGCAACCAGGTGCGCGTCGGCGACCTGGTGCGCTGGGTGGTGATAGTAAAAGCCTGGTATCTGCCGGCCGAACTTATCCCGGACATAGTCCTGCCCCCCATACCCGGCGCGCGCATGTACTCTCCGCGGTTCGAAACGACCAACACCGACGAAGCGGGCGGCATAGTCGGCGAGAAAAGGATAACAATCAACATGGTGCCCGAAAAAGCCGGAAACCTGGTCCTGCCGCAGATGAAGCTTGAGTGGTTCGACCTGATAAACCAGGTTCCGCGCCAGATTGCGATACCCCAGCACACGTTCAGGGTGTTGCCGGCAGCTCCGCAAAAGCAGAGGGAGGTCCTGTCGCAAGGGGCTATAAACGACGCCCCCAGCGCAAGAAGGTTCTGGCTGTATGTGCGTAACCTTACCGACTGGCGCGCGGTTTCGCTGGCCATTGCCGCTGCGGCGCTGTTTTTGGCAGGAGTGTGGGGCAAGCGCAAATACGGCCACAAGTTCACGATGGGCCCGCGCCGGCGCGCGAAAACCGCGCTTGAAAAGCTGCTTGCAAGCTGCGACGCGGGCAACGCCAAGGCAGCGGCCAAGGGCTTGATAAATTATTGCAACATTAAGGGCGGCGGCAAAGCCACGAACATCAAGCAAATCGGTCAAGAGTATCCTGCCTTGAAGGACGAGATAGCCCGGCTTGACGCGGCCCTGTATGGCAAATCCGCCCAGAAATGGAGCGGGTCGGCCTTAAAAGCCCTGCTGCAAAGGGATTATGTGTTTGAAAAAAAGACTGCCGGCGCGGACAGGGATATCCCGCCGCTGTACCCGGAGGGCTAGCCGGCAGGCCATTATTTCCGCCAGCTTTTTAATCGCTGCCTTATGCGTTTTCGGTTTGCTTTTTATAATCTTTAGGATATGGTTGTACTTGCACTCCAAAGGGTTGGACTGCAGGGAGTAAAATCAAATAACGAAAGGGATAGGAATGAAAAAAGTCGCATTATTTATAATGGGAACCTTGCTGCTTGCAGGATGTACTTTTGTAGGCACCAGCGAGAATATCGGAAGATTCGAAGGGAATGACAAGACAATAGACGTCAATGCCAGCTTTTTCCTGATTCACCCGAAGCCCGGGTATAAAAAGTCTTTTGTATTGGAAAATCGCGTTGAAAACAAAGGAAGCGCAAAAGCCGCGTCCGATGTGTTCTTTAAAAAGTTCCACAAAAAATTCGGCAGCCTGACCCGCAGCGATGAAAACATGACAATCGAGGAAGGGTTGAGGACGGCCAAAGCGCGCGGGGACAAATATCTGATAACCATGGACATTGATGAATGGAATTCGGAATTTTATATGCATTGCCGCGCTGTTACGCAAAGAAGCGGGAGCACAACGGCAAAGACGGATTCCATAGACGTGTCGGTGCAGGTTTATGACGTCCGGACCGGCAATCTGCTGAACAAGCAAAGATTGCAGAACTCCGGTTGCCCGGTTGTGTTCTTGAACATTATCCCGGTTGGGACAATGGGGCCAAAGGGCCGCTTTGACGCTTCTCTGGATAAATGGTTTAAAAATATCCAGTAAGTCAAAATAACATAACATAAAATGCCGTTCGTAATGAGCGGCATTTTTTAAAGATAATAAACCAAAGCTTTTGCGGGCGCGCCTATGGGTAGTGCCCAAACTCAGCCAATCTGACCGCTAACCAGGTGGAACATATAAAATGCGTATGCGGACACGGAAACAGCCCCCCACCAAAAGCCAATCTTGCGGTTTACGGCAAGCGCAATCACCAGCCAGGCGGTTGCCGCGCTCATCACCCACAGGTCGGGCCGCCCCAGCCACATCCAAACTGGTATGGTCGTTATGAAGCTGCCGGCTCCGGCAATGAACAGTATGTTGAATATGCAGCTTCCGACTATGTTGCCCAAAGCTATGTCGTTCTTTTTGCGCAGCGTGGCCATCAGCGTTACCCAAAGTTCCGGAGAGGACGTGCCTATGGCCACCACTGTCAGGCCGATGAACGCTTCGGACAAGCCGAAAGCCTGGGCCAAAGCGACCGCGCCCTGGACGAAAAGTTCCGCCCCGTATATGGTGCCGGCCAGGCCCAGCGCGGAAATCAGCAGGCCGGCCGGCAAAGGCCTGGCCTTTGTCCCGGCAGGGGCCTCATAGTTCTTTGCGTTCTTGCGCTCAAGCCTGTAATACAATACGGTGTACGCGGTTATGAGGGCAAGCATTACAATGCCGCCGGCAAAGGTTATGCTCCCCGCATATGCGGCAAGCGTAAGCGCAAAGCACGAAAGGCA
>WRDZ01000129.1 GCA_009779595.1 Alphaproteobacteria bacterium
CATCCACACCTTAAGCGCCGTGGGGATACGGGCGACTATGCTGTCCAAGCGTTTAACCTCTGCGCTTTCTTCCCCGTCTTCAAGCAAATGGTATGCATGGCGCCTGTGGATTTCACCGACTATTGCGGCTTTTACAACATTTTCGTTAATTATGCCTTCTTTGAGTTCATTGACGCCCATGCTGGTCGCAGATTTATACTCGCGCAGGCAGCGCGCTTCTTTCCCGAACCGCGACCTGACATACTCAAGCAGCTTGAAGTTTTCCTTGTCGCGTTTATACGAAGTCGCGTTGCCCGCGTTTTCATCCACCTCAAGCTTGTCGCCGATATCGGCGGTAACCGCCTCATAAAGCAGGTTTATCAAGTGGTCGGGCCTCACTTTGGCCACCGGCAATGTTTCAAATTTTATGTACTTGGGCGTAAGGCCCCGCCTCATCAAATGATACATCTGGCTTAGGCAGAACCCGAATTTGCCGCTGCCCGCGCCGGGCGATACCACTATAACATTTTTCCTATCGAATTCAATATAAGGCGTTGTCTCCAAGCCGGGCAGTATGCGCTTATCCGGCACATAGCAGCCGTTTTCATTGAATATGAAAGTTCTCAGGCCCCGATATTCAGCTTCTTTTTCAAACTTTTCGATTTTCTTTGATTTGTTGTGGGGGTCGTTGCGGGCAATGATGACTTTATTGATTGTCAGCCCTTGATTTTTAAAATCGTCTATAAGGCTGAACGCCTCGCTGCTATAACTGGCCTCTGTATCGTTGCGCTTGCGCTCTGTGGTGATGGCGTTGGCGCTGATGACGCAAACAGCCTCGGTTTCGTCGTTGGGGAATTCTCCTTTAATCACTTCTAGCTTCAAGCCGGGACGATAACCCGGGAACGAGCGCTCGGAGTTGTTATCACGGGTCGGTTTTCCGCCCACCTCAAGAAGCAGGAAGTCATAACCGTTGCGCGCTTTAGATTTACGTATCTGTTTCTTTTGCGCGGGCTTAAATCTATCCGAGTCAAAACCGTTTTTCATGGGCTGTCTTTTTTCTAATTTTCCGACCTGAAGTTTCTAACTGGACGGATATTACCAGATATCGACAAAAAATGCAACTGAAAAAAGCGTTTTATTATCAAATAAAATCGATTGACTTCCAAAACCTTAAATAAGCGCTTGCCTTATATACAGGCGCAGCCGGCGGGAAGACCGGGCCTCCCGCCGACTTTCGCGTACAGGCTTGTAAAGCCGTTTATTTCCTCTTTTTAGCCGGATTCGAGCCGTTCAACGGAACAAGGCGGCGGGCGAAACCAGCCAGCGTTCCGCCGATTGTCGGGACTATAAGGAACAGCCACAGCTGCGACAGGGCGTGCTTGTCGCCGGAAATAATCGCGGGACCGAAGCTGCGCGCCGGGTTCAAAGAGCCGTTGGTTATGGGCATGCCTATCATCAGCAGCGCGGCCAGCATCAGGCCTATGGCCAGGCCGGCGGGCGGATTATCCGTGGCGGTAAGCTCAAGTATCACGCGCACGAACACGAACGTTGCGATAAGCTCGAACAAGATGGCGGCGCACATGGTATAGTTTGTCCACTCGTTGGCGGCCAGATTGCCCGCATAGCCGCCTACAGCGCCCCGGGCCAGCACAAGCACGATTGCCGCGCCAATGGTGGCTCCGATGAACTGGGCAACCGTGTATTTGGCGAACGTGGGCAGCGAAATGCGGCCGGCAATCCACATGCCCGCAGACACGGCCGGGTTAAAGTGGCCGCCCGATACTTTGCCCACAGCGTAAGACATGGCGATTACCGCGATACCGAAGCACAGGCCCACGCCAAGGTTGCCTATCTGGTCGCCGGCCAGCACAGCCGAGCCGACGCCGAACAGCACCAGGACAAACGTGCCGACAAGCTCGGCGAATTCCGGGTAGTATTTTTTCATAGGGTTTTCCTTCTCTGATAGGTTGATAAGTTGAAACTGTAAACTTGAACTGATAAAAAGGGTATGCTTGTTCCGGGCGGGAGTCAATAGGGGGAAAACTGATTCATAACATAAAGTTCATCAATTCTTTCCTTAGGTACAGCTTGCCGGTCGTGCACACGTCGCCGGTAAAAACCGCGCCAAGGTTCGATTGCAAAGCTGTTTTCAACGCATCGGACGGAGTTATTATATAGTTGATACCCTGCGAAATCGACGGGATATTGACTGCCCAGCTGTCGAAACCGCTCATCGCGCCGTATATCTTTTGCATCAAATCCGCGTCACCCACAACCCGGCTTGCGTCCCATAATTCCAGCTGAGCCATTGCCCCGAACTTGAATTGCTTCAAATCGCTTTTGATTGCCCAGCCTATGTCCTCAAGCATCAGCCCTGAAGTTTCCTTATAGTATTGCGCAATCCAATCATTGGGCAGCGATATATGGGATTTAAGCATGCCGAACGCCCGCACGTCACGCTCTGTGGTCACGGAAGCCTTGAAATTAAATGTGTTCGCGAAAATCGCCGTGTAAAGGAGGTTGGCTGTGACGGTTGCCGGTGGTTTATCTTTGAAAAGCTCGAAAATCTGGGTGGCGCAGGCCCCGACGTTTTCAATGCGGCCTTTCGCTCCCCAGTACTTTTCAAAACCCGGGCGATGGTCCCAGACTTCCAGGACTTTGTCCAGCTGCACGAACTTGGCAAGGTAGCCTGGGTCGGACACGTCGACCAAGATGAATTTTTCGGCATATTCGGGGCAGGTTTTTTCGTAATCAAAGCCCCACTTCCTTACGGACGGCGGGATTGTGGCGTTGAACTCTCCGGGGATTACCGCGGTGGCCTCAAGCAATTCTGCATAAGCGATGACGCAAGCCAAGACGTCTATGTCGGTGTTTATGCCCGCGGTCACTATAGTGTTTTTATTTTTCATGGATTGTGCTTTCATAGTTTTACATATAAGATATTATATGAAGAA
>WRDZ01000130.1 GCA_009779595.1 Alphaproteobacteria bacterium
GCGAACGATGCGCGCAGGTCGCTGGCCATTACAGGAGCCCCGCGCAATGGGCGCCCTCCGCGCACTATGGCTTCGGAATCCCCGTTCAAAGTTATGTCGGCGTTCATGCGCAAAAGCTCGGCAACATGCATGAAGCGGTTTTCGAATATGGTTTCCCTGAAAACGCTGTCGCCTTTTGCAAGCAGGGCCAATATCATGAACTGCGCCTGCAAATCCGTGGGAAACCCCGGGAACGGCTGGGTCGTTATATCGTGGCTGGTCAAGGCTTTCCCGCGCGCGTCTATAATCACGTCGTTGCCGGTTTTTTCTATGCCCACGCCCATTTGCTGCATTATGGTCAGCGGCAGTTCGAAATTCTGGGGGCATGCGTTTTTCAGGGTTATCCTGCTGCCCGTGATGGCCGCGATGACCGCGTAAGAGCCGGCCTCTATGCGGTCGTATATGATTTCGTTGGCGGCTGCATGCAGTTCGTCCACGCCCTGTATGGTCAGCGTTTTCGTGTTGATGCCGGATATTTTCGCGCCCATGGAGTTCAGCAGGCCGGCAAGGTCGGCGATTTCCGGCTCAAGCGCGCAGTTTTCAAGGATTGTGGTCCCCTGCGCCAGGGTGGCGGCCATCATTATGTTGAACGTGGCTCCGACCGAAGTTTTGGGAAAGGTTATAGTCGTCCCTTTCAAACGCCCTTGTGTTTTTGCCTGTATATAGCCGTTGTTTATGTCTATATCCGCCCCCATCTTTTTCAGCGAGTCGATATGTATGTCCATGGGGCGGGCGCCGATTGCGCAGCCTCCGGGCAGCGAAAGGTCGCATTGCCCGTATCTGGCCAGCAGGGGGCCCAGCACATAATAAGACGCGCGCATTTTCCGCACATAGTCGTAAGGGGCCTGGAACGATTTAACGTCCCGGGTTTCATATGTGTATGAATGCTTGCTGGTCTTCGTGATTTTCGCGCCGATATGCTGCATCAGCTGGTTCATGGAATCCATATCGGACAAGGCGGGCACGTTGGTCAATGTCACGGGCTCGGTCGTCAGCAGCGCTGCGCATATCTGGGGCAGGGCCGAGTTTTTCGCTCCGCTTATTTCTATGCTGCCGTGAAGCTGCCTGCCGCCGGTTATCCTAAGTTTATCCATTCTGGCCATGCCTTTCGTGAAAATATCTAGTCTATTTTAGTTGCATTAGGTTAATGAACAATGAAAAAGGAGCGGCTTTTTACAGCCGCCCCGATTTTACGCTTTATCTTCAAACGCGGATTATATCCGGTCCAGAGCTTCCAAGATGGTTATCTCGTCAGCGCCGCCGCTAAGCATCTGGTCGCCGATAATCATCGTGGGTATGCCGCGGATGCCCAAAGCATTGGCAATGGCAAGGTTGGTTTCGAGCTGCTGGGTAACCTCTTGCGACTGCATATCGGTCCTAAGCCTTGTCACGTTAATGTTGTTCCTGGTCGCGATGTTGGTGATAAGGGTATCAGTGATTTCACCCTTGTTCGCCATCAAAGCGGCATGCATCTGCCTGAACCTGCCTTGCTTGTTCGCTGCCAGCGCGGCGCGGGCTGCAAGCTCGGAAGTCGGGGCAAGCACCGGCAGTTCTTTCATCACGATTTTGATGTCCGGATGCTTTTTAAGCATTTCGGTAAGGCGTGTGTGCATTTGCTTGCAGAACTCGCAGTTGTAATCGGAAAACATCACAATAACCCTTGTCGAGTCGGCTTTGCCAAGCGACGGCGTGGATGTGTCCGAAGCCATAATCGGGTACATCAGCCTTAACGCTTCCATTTGCTGTTCATGGGCGCGTTCGATTTCCATGCGCTGTTTGTTCTGCAACGCTTCTATGATGATGTCAGGGTTGTTGAACAGGTGTTTTTCAATCGACCTAAGCGTGTACCTATGGAATCCATACGCAATGGCGAATATCGACAAAACAACGACAGCAATGCATGCGATTTTGTGCGTGTGGCACTTGCAGTTTGAATCGCAGCCGCTTGGTTTTACTTTCATTTTTAACAGTCTGGGCATTTGAATTTCCTTTTCCGAATCTAGAAGTTAGCCATAAGAGCTTTTTAATTACTAGCACTATCAAAAGCGAATAGCAAGTCTTGCATGCGCTTTAATAACAATTTTTTTTGCGACAATTCCGGGATAGCCGATTTTGCAATGGTGGCCGCCTCTTTTTGCCTGCCCGAAAGATAGGCCAGTTCGGCTTTTGCGGCTCTTGAGGCGCCCATCAAACCCTGCCTGCCGTACAGGATTTCAAGGTATGCCCAAAGCGGCGGGGACCTTTGGTGGTCTTGTATGAAGGATTCCAGTATGTCCGAGGTCTGCTTAAGGTCTTGGTTGGCGGCGATGCTTGCGCGCGCAAGGCTTAGCGCCATTGGCAGCGACCGGCTGTTTTTTTTGAAAGCCTGCTGGTACAGGTTCAGCGCCTGTTTGACATTGCCCTGGTTCAGCATCATGTCAGCTTTAAGCTCGATAAGATAATGGTTGTCCGGCTCGTCAGCCATGATTTCGGCTATTATGCTGTACGCCTTTTCAAAGTTCTGCCGGCGGTATTCGGCGATTGCCCGCACATACCTGTCTTGTGAATCCTTGATTCTATCGATGGGCAGCAGGAAGCCGTCAAGCTTGGCCCGCATACGCTTGAATGTGCGGTCGTCGACCAGCTGTTCATTGGGCATGGACGGGGTCATATGCTGGCGGATAATGGCGATACGCTCGGCAGTGGGCGGGTGCGTCGAGAAATAGGAGGCCATGTCGGCCTGGTTCAGGCGGCTGTCAATGCCGGTGCCGTTAAGGATTTGTATAAGGTGCTCCGGGGAAACGTTGTTTTTGCGCAGAAGGTCTATTGCAATCAGGTCGGCCGCGATTTCCTCGCTTCTGCGGTATGCCATTTGCGTTGCCATTGACGAGTGCGAGCCAGCCATTACCACCGC
>WRDZ01000131.1 GCA_009779595.1 Alphaproteobacteria bacterium
GACCTATAAGATAAGCCTGTGCAAAGACCAGCCGGATTTTGTCAAGCTTTCTCCGCACCAGACCACGCTTAAGCCGCGGCAAACGCAGGCAATAAAGGTGCAGCGCAAGCCTATGCCTGAAGAGGCCGGCGACGGGGAATACGTGGTGCGGCTGTTCGTGCAGGAAACTGCGGAAACCGCCGGCAGCCCAGGCCAAGGACAGGGTAGTTCGAAGATTTTGCGCGGAGTAAGCATTCCAATCATAATCCGCAAAGGCAGCCTGGACAGTTCCGCTGAAATCAGGAATGTTTCCCTGGACAAGGACAGCCTGCGGTTCAACCTGCACCGCAGCGGCAGCAAATCGCTGTTCGTCAACCTGGTGGTCATGGACGGCCACAAGGAAATCGGGCGGCTGGGCAATGTGCGCGTGTTCCTTGACCGCGACATGCGCAGCGTAAGCGTGCCGCTTGCGCGCATGCCATCCGGCAGCACCGTGACAATACTGGTCAAGGACGCGGCCGACAACAGCGAGGTTGTCAGGCAAACCGCGGGGTTATAGGGCCCTGTTTTCCATGCCCATTGACTGGCAGGCGGACAGCTGGCCGAAACAGCACGCTCCGCACAAGGTTTTACAAGTAAAAGTGTCGGCAGCGGGCAGAGCCGGCGTTTCGTCGATTATTTCCCTGTTCCTTGCAAGGGTTTTTTCGGTATTATAACCGGGGTAAAGCAGCTCCGAGCGGTGCGAATACACTATATGCTTGAAAAACTCTTCCCCGCCATATACCAAAGTTCCCCTGAAGTCAAGCTCTTGACACGATGGCATACGCTGGCAAATATCTTTCACATGGGGCAGTGTTCTTGCCAGCACGGGTAGTTTTTCCGGGCACTGGTCAAACATGGGTTTATCGTCGGCATAATCGCAGCCGAACATGCCGTTCAAAAGTATCCTCCCGGCTTTATTATAGTAGGAATCGCCGAACCTGGAATACTCGTCGAACCCGATTATGACCTCTTCAAGCGTTTCGACGTCAGCGTTCTTGACTGCCGAATACCTTTCCTTCATGGAATAACCTTCGTCGGCTTTCAAAAACATGATTTCGATAAGCTCGGCGAGTTCTTCTTCTTTTGTTTGGTTTCTTTTCCCCATGGCAAGCTCTTATCAACGGTTAAAGTGGGCTTGCCTATTATATTAAAAAAAATAATTTTTGCAACAACTTTTTTGCTTGCCATGAAGCAGGCGGGGCGCGGCAAAACGTTTTCAACAAAACCATTGGCTTTTTGGAAAAATAAAACTATAATCTATAAAAAGGGCAAACAAGGAGCATGTTATGTCAAAGGAAGATAATAGCAGCGATTTACCAAAACGCGGGATATCATTCGTAGATTTTTTCGAACGGACAACAGAGGGCATATTTGGCTGGCGCCGGAAGGCCGAGCCATCTGCCGATAATCCTGCCAACCAACAAGGGCAGCCGGAACCGGAACCCATGGTGAACAATATGCCCGAACCGCCGCCGACCAGAGGAAGATTCAGGTCCTTTTTTGAAGATTTCGGCATGACTACCAGAGAATATATCGACCGTTTCTTTAGGAACTTTTCGAAAACCCCCAGCAACCCATTGCCTGGCGACCCCAGCACAAACATTGAACAGCGCGTGGATAGTGTGGACACGTCCGGGGTTGTCGCCCGGCTTCCCACGGAAGCGCAGCATAACCTGATTGTGCAAACGCAACTGACGAATGCTGAAATTGCCGCGCGCGCTCAAGCGGCGAGGGATGCCGGGGCACGAGCGACAAACCCTGGGCCACGAGTGACAAATACTCCGACGCCAAGGCAACCTCAGCCGACTGTTTTACCAACCACAACCCAATCCCCGACCGGAGCGAGAAACCGCCAGCAACTGATTGATATTGCAACCCAGGATATCAAAAACCATGAAGGAGGTATTCCACACATATATTGCGACCCAAACGGCCATCCGACAATAGGATACGGCCGCCTTCTTGGGCGCCGCGAAGATATTTTGGCCGGGAGAAGCAATGCCCGCAACAACTATATAGATTTGATGATAAACATGGGGATACGAGTCAGCCGTGATGAACTCGGCCAGGAATTCGACCGGGTTTTCAATAACCGGTTAAGCGCCCGGGATGCAAGTCCCGACAGTAGATTCCGCCTTAACCAAACCCAAATGGACCAAATGTTAAGGCAAGATTTATCTACTCATATCGGGCGGTTGGAAAACAACTTAAGGGACAATAACATCCATAACCTTTACGATATGCCTGCAAGTGCGCAAAAAGCATTGATTGACATCGTTTTCCAAAACGGCAGCCTTAGGACTAATGCAAGAGGCCAGATTGGAAACAGGCATAGAGCTCTTGTCGAGGCACTGAGGCGGGGCGATTATGCCGATGCTGCCAATTACGTCAACAATGGAAGGAATTTCAATAACCGTCGCGACCAAAACCGCAGGGATTGGATGTTGGCGGCAGGCAATGAACGCCAGCAACATATTCACCTTGCCCAACAACGGCAGCAAGGCGGTTTGGGATAATAACCTTTAGTCTGTTGATTTATAATGCTTAAGCGCTCGATAAAAAGTTTCGTTCAATAAAACCCTTGATTTTTGGGAAAGAATAAAGTTATAATCGCATTTATGAGTGATTTGTTCCATGCCAGAAAGGGCGGTGGCGCCGGCTATACCGCTAAAGATATCGAGGTGCTTGAAGGGCTTGAGCCAGTCCGCAAGCGCCCCAGCATGTATGTCGGCGGCACTGATTCCACTTCGGTCCTGCACTTGGCGGTCGAGATTTTGGACAATGCCATGGACGAAGCGGTTTCGGGCTTTGCTCAGCGGATTTGCGTGGAATTGCTGGCCCCGGACTGCCTTGCGATAAGCGACGACGGCCGCGGGATTCCGGTGGATGCGCACCCGAA
>WRDZ01000132.1 GCA_009779595.1 Alphaproteobacteria bacterium
ACATCGCCAACGTTAACACTATCGGCTATAAAAGCGTGGACACGCGGTTCGTGACCCAGCATGCGGCTTCGGAAAATCCGTTCAGGTTTTATTCGGCCAAGGCATGGGACAGGACGTACATCGCTTTGGGCGGAGTCATACAGTCGACCGGAAGAAGCAACGACCTGGCGCTTAACGGTGCCGGTTTTTTCATTGTTTCGCCCGATTTCAACACGGTGGACCAGAACAACATACTGTTCACGCGGGCGGGCGCGTTCGGCGGCAGCCTTGCTCCCAGCGGCAACACCGAGGACGGGGCCTGGCTTACCAATCCCGAGGGGCTGTTTGTCCTGGGGTGGAACTTCGACCGGCAGTCCATGACGTTTTCGGGCTCTTTGGGGCCGATACGCATCGACGGGTTCGAAAGCAGCAGCGGGTTGGGGACCACCAGGCTTTCGCTTATCGCCAACGTGAACGGCGACGTATATGACGACAATACCCGCGTGCTGACCACGGCGGTGTTTTCGCCGGACGGGGTTTCAAGGACTTTGCGGTTCAACTTCACAAGGGACGAGTTCGCGAACCATTGGCTGGTGGACATAATCGCGCCGGACGGGACCGTGACTTCGCCCGGGCAGATGGAGTGGCGGTTCAGCGAGGACGGAAGGCTGATATCTCCGGCTTCGTTCAACATTTCGCTGGATTGGGGCGAGGGCGGAAGCACGACAATCGAGTTCGACCCGACGCAGATTACACAGTTCGCCGGCGAAACCACCATACGCCACGCCACGCAGAACGGCTATGCCTTCGGCCTTTTGACAGGCACGATGTGGGACAGGCAAGGGGTGCTTCACGCCACCTTCAGCAACGGGCAAAGCATACCGGTCGCAAAGCTTGCCATAGGTAACGTTGTATCCACCAGCGGGCTGCTGCCGGTATCCAACACCATGTTCCAGATAACGCAGGCCGCCGGGGAAATCAGCATCATAGACTTGACCGACGGCACGTTCGGTGGTACAACGGTGCTTGACCAGTCGCTTGAGTCCTCGAACGTCAACCTGGAAGAGCAGTTCGCGAAAATGATTGTGACCCAGCGGGCTTATACGGGCAACTCGAACGTGTTCAAGGTGGGCAACGAAATGTGGCAGACTGCGATAAACTTGAAGGTATAGATGGAACAGCATGACAGGAAAGATACAATAGAAACCGGAGCCATTGCGGTCAACCGCAAGGCCAGGTTTTCCTATGCCATAGGCGATACTTTCGAGGCGGGACTGGTACTGCTTGGCCCCGAGGTCAAGTCCCTGCGCATGGGCAAAGCCAGCATATCGGAAAGCTATGCCAGCGTCGAGAAGGGCGAGTTGTGGCTTATAAACTGCAACATACAAGAGTACGGCAGCAGCGGCTATACCAGGATAAAGCCCACAAGGCCGCGCAAGCTTTTGGTTAGCCAGAAAGAACTGAAAAAGCTTCAAGGCCTGGTTGCCAGGAAAGGCTTTACCCTGGTTCCGCTGAAGATGTACTTCAACCAGCGCGGGCTGGTCAAGGTGCTGGTGGGCGTTGCGACCGGCAAGACCTTGTACGACAAGCGCGCAACAGAGGCCGAACGCGACTGGCAGCGCCAGAAGGCAAGGATTTTGAAGGGGTGAGCATAGACATTGTAAAAGCAGAATTAGGCGACAGCGATGGCTTTGCCAGGGTGCACGCGAAGACTTGGCAGGCTGCGTACGACGGCATTATGGACAAGGATTGGCTGGCTGACAGGACCAAGGAGGCGAACATCCTGCAGGTCGCGGAAGCTTTTAAAGGGTGGGGTAAAAGATGGTAAAACCGAAATACTTGTCGCCAAAGACAACGGCAATGTGGTCGGCTTTATAACCGCAGGGGATACAAGGCTTTACGGATTCAGTTTTGACAAGGAAATTTATGCGCTTTACATAGACCCGGACTATCAGGGGCAGGGCATAGGCCGGGCTATGATGGAAAAAATGATGGGCATCATGCGCGAGAACGGGGAGCAAAGGATAGGCGTGGGCTGCCTAAAAGCCAATCCCAGTACGCGGTTTTACGAAAAGATGGGCGGCAGATTCTTGGAAGAAGTCATGTGGACGTATGAAAAGGGCAAACTGCCCGAACAGGTGTTCCTGTTCGAGATATAGGTCTAGATTTGTTTATATCAACAAAACCTTTGGTTTTGTTGCGCGCCTATGGGCGGGGTGCGGGGGTGTGCCCATAGGCGCGCAAATATATTGATTTCAAGCCCTTATCCGCAGAACCCCATGAACCCGCGTATCAGCAGCAGCTGCATTATCTGTATGCCGATTATGACTATAAGCGGAGAAAAGTCCATGGCTCCGACCGTCGTGTTGAACGGCATGATGCTGCGCGCTTTTTCGAACATGGGCTGCGTCACGGATTTCAAAAGGTATGACAGCCTCTCCCATCTATTGCCCTGCGGGTAGAAGTCGAAAAATTCCAGCAGCGACACTATGACCGTGGCGAATATGAAGTACAGCAGGAATCTTAGCAGGGTCACCGCAATATAGAAGATTATGGAGAGTATGGGGCACATGATTATTTTTCCTTCCTTTTTTCAGATATGGCGCTGGCGATAACCGCCCACTGGTTGACGTCAAGATTTTGGGCGCGCAGTGTGTCGGTTATGCCCAAGGCCGCAAGGTCCAGGCCCAGCGGCTTCAGGCTTTGCCGCAGCATTTTACGGCGGCCGGCAAACCCCGCGGCCGTGGCTTTTTCCAGGTCCGCTATATCGCACAGCGGCATACCGGCGTTGTCGCGCTTTGTAAACCCGACCAGCGTGGACGTCACCTTTGGGGGCGGAGTGAACACGCTTGGCGGCAGGTCGAACAGCATTTGCGGGATTGAGATATACTGCGCTATGA
>WRDZ01000133.1 GCA_009779595.1 Alphaproteobacteria bacterium
AAACTATAATTTCCGTTAAGATAAACCCCGCAATTATAAACCGTACCCGAGCCATCGGGGCCTCGACTTTCAAAATCGCCAAAGTCGTTTCTTTGCAATGCCATATTTATCCCCTTGTTAATCAGTCCGACCGCTCTTCAAGCCTCATTCCCTGGTTCTTCGCTCTGCAATCCTTTGCATGGCTTCCTGGTGATAATCGTCGCCTATTTGTTCCGAGCTTCTTTCGGCGGCTTCAGCCTGGGACGGGCCGCCCCAAACATAGTTAAGGACACCGTTAAGAGTCATGCCAAGGTCCCTTCCGGCTTCGACAAAAGCCCCGCTGGGCCACAGCCCCCTGTTGTTGAACCCGCTTTGAAAACGTTCAAAATTTCTTTGCATAGACATATCCATCCCCATTTTTTTATTAATATTCTTTTTAAGGATACTTCTTGTTCGTTAAATAACGGTTAATTAGCGCGTCGTGGCGGTGCCTAGTGCTGTTTCATGTTTTTCACAGCCGCAACCCGGGCACCCCGGCCCGCATCATCGCCTTCAAGCGCGTCTTTGAAGTCCTCATACAGGGCTTTTGCCAAAAACACGCCCCCGGCCGCGCCGCCCAGCAGAACCGTGCCGGCGAACAAGGCCTGGCCAAGGTTCATGAACCCGATGCCGACCGCTCCGCTTAACGTGTAGACGCCCGCTTTGATAAGCTTTTTAACCCTTGGTGACGGCGACATTGCAAGCCCCTAATTTTTTATTATATCCTATCAATCTATACACTTTGCCGTTCCGGATTACAAGGCAAAACAGCGCGCCAGGAAAAGCGTTGTTTTTACTGCGAAAATTATTCTTGACACATCATTGTTTTTATTGTATAAATTGTCACTGTTGGTATTGGACTTTTTTAATAAGAGAACGAAAATGAAGGTAAAAAACTCGCTTAAATCGGCAAAAATCCGCAGCAAGGATTGCAAACTGATACGCCGCAAGGGCCGCGTGTACATCATCAACCTGAAAAAACCGCGCATGAAGACCCGGCAGGGATAGGATTTATCCGGCCAGCGTCCGCACAATCGCGTCCTTACCCAAATCGGCGTATTTCTTTTTCCAGCCGTTGGGCAGGCGCGTGATGAATATGGGGACTTCGCGGCCGTTCTTGCGCTTTGCCGTGAAATGCCACGTGCCCGGGCTGATTTCGTGCCACTGGTTGCTTACCTGGGCGTAAAACGATTGCAGGGCCTGGTTTACGACCCCGCCCAAAAAGTCGTTGGTGGGCATGATTATTACGTCCGGGTTGACTTTCTTCAAGTCCGCGACCAGGGCTTTGCCCGCGATTTCGCGCTGCATCTCTATCATCCTGTGCGTACACCCGCGGCTGCCCGCGATTTTCAGGATATTCGTCCACGCGATTTTGGGCAACGGGTCGGACTCGTCCAGCACGCGGCCGGCAAGGGTTTCGATAAAGCTCCAGAAAACGCTGCGTTTCTTGCGCCATCTTATGGAATCAATATAGCTTCCCGTCCGCGCCACGTTCCAGTCGTTGGCGAACCTGTTGATGACCATTATCTTTATCCTGGCTTTGGCGTACTCGTCCCCCACATAGGGGCGGCATATGCGCGACGGCTTCAATCCAAGGCGCATCATCCTTCGGCGCAACGACGCCAGCTGCTTGAGTATATCCATACCCTTCAATCTAAACTAAAATAAAGACAAGTCAAGAGTTTTCTGGATAGCGGACAAAGGGACATCGCGCGGGGAAAATCTCTTTTTTATTGACTTGCCAAGGGGCGCGGCTATAATAAAACGCATAATTTCAATAATAATGGAGCGTCCCATGCAAAGCGAAAACCAGAAGATACTTGTCACATCGGCCCTGCTGTACGTCAACGGGCTGCCGCACCTTGGGCACATGGCCGGCTGCCTTCTGCCGACCGACGTGTACTCGCGCGCGATGCGGCTGATGGGCAATGAAGTCTGCTATATCGCCGGCACGGACGAATTTGGCACTCCGGCCCTAGTCGGGGCGGAAAGCGAAAACATGCCGGTGCAGGAATATGTGGACAAATATTACGCCATGCACAAGGCCATTTACGAGGGCTGGGGCATTTCGTACGACTTCCTGGGGAGGACGTCGGCGCCGGAAAATATCGAAACCACGCAGGCCATAGCAATGCAGCTTTACGGCAACGGCTATTTCCAGCCGCGCAAAATCAAGGCTTTGTACAGCGTGGACGACCAGATGTTCCTGCCCGACCGCTATGTCATCGGGACGTGCCCGCACTGCGGCTATGAAAACGCGCGCGGCGACCAGTGCGACAAATGCACCCGGGTGCTGGACCCGGAAGAGCTGATAAACCCGCGCTCGTCCGTAAGCGGCAGCACCAACATGCAGTGGAGGGAAACCACCCACCTGTTTATCATGCTGACCAAGCTTGCGCCCATCGTTGCGGCATGGCTTAGAACTAAGGACTGGAACAAGCTGACCATGGGCATCGCCAACAAGTGGATTGACGAAGGGCTGCAGGACCGCTGCTATACCCGCGACCTGAAATGGGGCGTCCCTGTGCCCGATTCCATACCCGACATGGAAGGCAAGGTGTTTTACGTGTGGTTCGACGCGCCAATCGGGTATATATCCATAACCCGCCAAATGCTGCCGCGCGACTGGGAAAAGTGGTGGCTGCTATCCAAAGGCGCGGACAAGGTGAAGCTTGTGCAGTTCATGGGCAAGGACAACGTGCCGTTCCACTCTATCACATTCCCCGCCACTCTGCTTGGGGCCAGCGACGACTACAAGACCGTGGACGTGTTGAAGGGGTTCAGCTTCCTTAACTTCGAAGGCGGCA
>WRDZ01000134.1 GCA_009779595.1 Alphaproteobacteria bacterium
ATCATCGCCGCGACCAACCGGCCCGACGTGCTGGACAACGCCCTGCTGCGTCCTGGGCGGTTCGACAGGCAGGTGACCATCGACCTGCCGGACATGAAGGGCCGCGAAGAGGTCCTTGCCGTCCATGTCAAGAAAGTGCCCATAGCCGCCGACGTTGACCTTAAGCTGCTGGCGCGCGGCACGCCTGGATTTTCGGGCGCTGACATGGCCAACCTTGTCAACGAGGCGGCTTTGATGGCTGCCCGCAAGAACAAGCGGCTGGTGTCCATCAAGGACTTCGAGGCCGCCAAGGACAAGATAATCATGGGCACCAAACGCAGCCGCATCATGACCGAGGACGAACGCAGGACCACCGCGTACCACGAAGCCGGCCACACCATCGTGTCCATAAGCCTCCCGGAAACCGAGCCGATACACAAGGTGACCATAACCCCGCACGGTATGGCTCTGGGGCTGACCGTCAGCCTGCCCGAACGCGACTTCGTGTCCGAATCCAAGACCAAGCTTATATCGCGCATGGCCATACTTGCCGCCGGCCGCGTGGCCGAAGAAATACTGCTTGGCCCGGAAAAAATCACTACCGGAGCGGTGAACGACATCCAGCGGCTGACCAAAATCGCCCGCGCCATGGTCATGCGCCTTGGCATGATTGAAGAGCTTGGCATCGTCGACTATGAAACACTTTCCGGACAAAGCGAAAGCTATAACATCATCAAGGGGATATCCGATTCTACGGCCAAGAAAATCGACGAATACGTGCGCAGGCTGGCCGAAGGGGCGCGCAGCACCGCGTGGAAAATCCTGGAAGAAAAGCGCAAGGAACTGGACGCCTTAAGCAATGCTTTGCTGGAACACGAAGTCCTAAGCGGCGATGACGTCAAGGAAATCATGGCGGGCAACAAGCCCCGGCGCCGCAAGGCTCCCGCGGAAACCCCGGAAGTCAAGGCGACCATTTCGGTCGAGAGCCGGCCGCAGCCGGCCGGTGAAACGACCGGCGAAACAGCCAGTGAAACAACCGGTGAAAAAGCCGGCGAAACGGCTGACGAAAACCTGTAGATAATCCGTTTTTCGCCTTGCATTTGCCGCGGGCTGGGATAATATTGGGGCATGACGAATAAATTCTCGCTTAACGCACAAATGGTCAATAAGCAGACATTATGGCTGTTCCTGGCTCTGTACATACTGCTGATGGGCATATTCATCGTGCTGTTCTCAATATCGGTCGTGCTGGAAGACAGGGCGCGCAAGGTAACGGAATCCGTCCGCCATTCGTTGCAGCCGCTGACCATGAGCGGCGAGCGCAACCTGCCCGTAAACCACCTGGTCGAAGGGGCAAGGCTTATAATACGGCTTAACGAAATACTGAACAACGACCGCTCGGTGACAAGGGTTCAGCTTGCCCAGTCCGGATTGATACTGCACGCCAACGTCAATGTGGACGCGATGTTTTCGTCGGGCTCGTCCGTTATGCTTAGGCCGCAGGTCGTGACTTTGCGCCAGGTCGCGGGGGTGCTTAGGTCGCGTTCCGAAAGCTGGCGGTATGAAATCAACATAAACATGCCGCTTGATTACGTCGACGCCCGGCAGCTTCCGATGGTGGAAACCTTGGCAAAGCAGCGTGCGGCCGAGGTCATGCGCGTGCTGGTCGACGGCGGCGTGCCGTTCAGCATGGTAAGCGTTTCGGTGCGCAGGACGGATTCTCCGGAAATGGTCCTGGTTTTCAAAGCTATCAAGGTGACGGACCAGGATACCGGCAACATTGGGGAAGCAGGCAATGAATAAATCGTATAACGTGCGCAGTTTTGCCGAAGTGCAGGCCAACAGCTGGCTGCTGCAGTTCACCGACCTTATAAGCCTTTGCCTGGTGTTTTTCGTGCTGATATTTTCCATGTCGTCGATAAACCTGGAAAAGTACAAGGCCATACTCCTGTCGATAAACCCGCAGCAGATAAGGGTCGACGCCGACGAAATCAGGATAAGGAGGATAGATTCCAGGCGGCAGGTGAACCTGGACTATCTGAAGGGCGTCATGGGCGAAAACTTCAAGGAAGTCAGCCAGCTTAACAACGTGCCTTTGCAGCGCCGCGAGGGAGAGCTTGTCGCGGTATTGCCCGTCAGCGACATGTTCACAAGCGGCGACGGCAACAGGCTGACCGATTCTGCCGTATCGCGCCTTAATGCCTTGGGCTGGATGCTTAATCCCGTGGCCAACCGCGTCGAGGTGAGGGTGCTTGCCCCGCTGCCCGCCCGCGGGGCCACAGGCAGCTTTTCATCGGGGATAGAGCTGGGCATGGCCCGCAGCATAAGCGTGACCAACGCTTTGAAGCAGGGAGGCGCGCGCGGCGACATCAGGGCTGTTTACCAGGTGGTGAACCGGCGCGACCAAAGGATAGAGGTGGTCGTCTTGGCGGCGGGTTACGAATGAAAAAGCTCCTGGCCGCAGCTTCGCTTTTGTTAGCGCTTTTGCAGCCTGCCGCGGCCGTTGCTTCGGTTTCGCTGGAAACGTCTGCGGGGGTGGATTTCACCCGCATGGTCTTCAGTTTCGACCAGCCGACCACATATAATGTTTCCCCGGTTTCCGGCAACAGTTTCAACATCCGGTTTTCGCGCCCGTTTACGGCGTCGATGGCGGCCATGCGGGACATAAACGCGGTTGTGGCCGATTACAAGCTGTCGGACAACATGATGGTTTTGGGGATAAAGCTTACGGGCCATTATCGCGTACGCCACAACGTGGTGGGCACGGCGCTGGTGGTGGATATACTGGGCGTGAACCCGCTGCTGGCGCCGGTAAGGGCCC
>WRDZ01000135.1 GCA_009779595.1 Alphaproteobacteria bacterium
ACGGCGGAAAAATTTCATGGCTGACATCACGTTCAACGGCCCGGACGGCAAGCTGGAAGGCAAATATACGGCAGCGAAAGACTCGGCCGCTCCGCTTGTCATAGTGCTGCACCAGCACCCGAAGATGGTCGGCAATATGGACAACAAAATCGTTTTCGCCATGTACCAGTCGTTCGTGGACATGGGGTTTTCGGCCATGCGCTTCAATTTCCGCGGGGTGGGCAAATCCGCCGGAGTGTTCGACGAGGGCACGGAACTTGGCGATGTTGCCGCGGCTTTCGACTGGCTGCAGGACATGAACAAAGAGGCCAAGACCTGCTGGGTCGCCGGGCACGCGTACGGGGCGTGGACAGGCATGCAGCTTCTGATGCGCCGCCCGGAAATCGTGGGGTTTGTGGCGGCGGCTCCGCCTGCGAACACCAAGGACTTTTCGTTCCTTGCGCCGTGCCCGACATCGGGGCTGATAATGCAGGGGGGCGACGACGCGTTCGTCAATGAAACGTCCGTGCGCGCACTGTCCGAAAAGCTTTCGATGCAGCGCGGCATCAAGGTCGACTATGTGTGCATGGAAGGCGCCAACCACGAGTTCAACGGCCGTTTGCGCGACGTGTACGACACCGTGACCGATTATGTCAAGAAGTTCAAGCCGGCGGCAAAGCGCGGAAAATAAGGGCGTTTTTCATGGATATCACGTTCAGGCCCATGACTGCAGACGAAGCTTGGAGTTTTATTTCGGGACGACATCGTAATTTCCATCAGCACTTAAAGCATTTCGGATACGGGTATAAAATGTTCATTCCGTCACACCCGGCTATGGTTGAAATGTATGAGCAAGAAAATCTGACGGACGAGCAACTGGCAAAATATCGCGATACATTCTTCAATGAGATATACGATAAAAAAGATTTGACGCGCTTGGATTCTGTTCTGGCGGATAAAGCCGTTCCAGCCCTTATGTCGGTTGCCGATATACTTGAACCCATGGCAAAGCAATGGGGGGGGGTGAATTTCCAGGCAAGATGGAAATCCTGACAGCCTATGGCGCCGGCGGGTCTTATAACCATGAAAAGTCACGCATTATTCTTAGAGTATCCGAATTATCGGCAGAATATGCTGTCGGTATACTTCAGCACGAATTCATACATTTGTTGATTGAAGAGCCTATCGTTCAAAAATATAATATTCCGCAGGATTTGAAAGAGCGGATAGTCGATATTATCGGATTTGAATATTTCGACATACCCGTTCAAAAATCTTTTGAAAATTCGTTCGCGAACAAATACATCACTAAAGAAGCCATTGAAACCGATTTGCCGGACACGGTAGAAAAGATGATGGACGATTATAATCAACGCATGTCTTAGGGACAGGCGCGTTCCGCCCGGGCAAGCGCCAAAACGAGCCGAATGGCGAGTGACGCGCGCCGCCTTGGGGCGGGCGGACGCGCGTGTCTTGCAGACCGCTTGACGGAGCCGCTTCGCGGCAGATTTTTGGATTAATCAGGTTAAGCCAACAAAGCCTTCATCTTTTCCAGGGCTTTGGCCTCTATCTGGCGGACGCGTTCGCGGCTGACGCCAAGCCTTGCCCCTAGCTGCTCAAGCGTAGCGTCGCTTTCGTCCAGGTACCGCGCCTGCAGGACCTGGCGCTCGCGCTTGGAAAGCATGGACATAGCCTTGGCAATGCCGGACTTTTCCTGGGCAACCGCGATAGTTTCCTCTTGCCCGGCGCTTTGGTCGGCGATAAACGCCTGCCTTTCGCAATCGCGGCCTTCGCCGTCGTGCACGATGTCGTTAAGCGAAGCGTCGCCCTGCATGCGCATCTCCATGTCGCGCACGTCCGCGGGGCGCACGTTAAGGTCGGCGCAAATGGCCGCCACCTGGCTGTCGTCCAGCGATTTCTGGTCGTACGCCCCAAGCTTGGCCTTAATCTTCTGCAGGTTATAGAACAGCTTTTTCTGCGCCGCGCTTGTCCCGACTTTCAGCAGGGACCACGAGTTCAGCACAAACTGGTTCAGCGACGCCCTTATCCACCACATGGCGTATGTGGCCAGCCTGAACCCCTTGTTTGGATCGAACTTGCGCACCGCCTGGATAAGGCCGATGTTGGCCTCGGCAATCAAATCGGCGACAGGCAGCTTGTAGCGGCGGTACTGCAGCGCTATTTTCGCGGCAAGGCGCAGGTGGCTAAGCACCAGGATTTCGGCCGCCTTATGGTCGTTCCCGCCCCACGCGCGCATTGCAAGCTGATGCTCTTGCTGGGGTTCAAGCATGGGAATCTTGCTGATTTTGGACAAATACCCGGCAAGGCCCGCGCTGTCGGGGGCAAAGGGGAGAGTCTGCTTATAAAGAACCAGTCCTTTTGTCACAGCAAATCCTTTCGCATATACGGTACAACGTTTATATTATAAAAAACTTGCGAAGTTTGTCAAGCCCGGATATCATCGAACCTTGACGAAAGGATAGACAATGCTGCAAATAATCGGCCTTATCGCCGGAGGACTTGTACTTCTATCGGCCAGCAGCAACGTTCTGATAAGCGGCAGCGTGATGGTGGCGCGGCGGCTGAAGCTGTCCGACCTGCTTATAGGCATAGTGCTGGTCGGCTTCACCACCAGCATGCCCGAGCTTATGGCCTCGGCCGTCGCATTAAGGATAGGCCAGCCCCAGCTGGCAATCGGGAACATCATAGGCAGCAACAGCGTCAACATACTTTTCATACTGGGGCTTTGCGTATTGCTGCGCCCGGTTTCCATCAGCGACAACAAGGCGTTCAGGCTTAACGCGCTGTTCCTGTTCC
>WRDZ01000136.1 GCA_009779595.1 Alphaproteobacteria bacterium
TGATGATAGGAAACAAGACGATTTTAACGGAAGTTACGCCCAAGTCGTGCCAGTGCGGGAGCTGCAGCAACTGCCCCGCGATATTCTTAGGCAGCGACGGGAATTATTACCTTATCGGCGAACTGGTCGACGCTTCAGCCATGGGCGTTGACAAAAGGCTTTCTGAAAAGGAAGTCCTTATAAAGGTCCCGGCCCGCCTGATAGACGACAAGGCGTAAAACTTATAAACTTATAAGCAGGCTTGGCTTTTAAAACCTGTACCTTATCCCAAGCATCAGCTGGTGCGTGGACAGGCTGACGTTGCGGTTGCCCGCAAGGGGCATGCTTACGCCCGACGTGTGGAAATAACGGTATCCCATATCCCAGCTCATCGACGGGATGTCCGGGAACCTGCGGCTTAACCCGGCCATGAACGAGTATGCGAAAGCGTTGGCCGAATCTTTGCCCCCCGGGCCGTTCATCCCGATGAAACCTCCGCCGAAACCCGCGCCTATATACGGGCTGTAAACCGAGTCTATGTTGAAATTGGCATACATGTTGAACAACATGGAACTGGACTTTAGCGTATAGCCCTTGTCGCTAAGGTTCTGGTTTTTCATAAATTCGATTTCCGCGCGCAGTTCGCCGTACGGGCCCTCGTTCAGCACCGTGCCAAGTGCGCCGCCTATAGAACCCTGGAACCCGCGCGCCGCTGTCACCGCCATGTCGCCGTTGCCCCAGCCCGCCCCAAGCCGGCCAGAAATATAAAGCGAGCGCGGATAGCTGTATGCGCTGGCGCTGAAATCCTGGGCGTTTGCCTGGTTGCCGGTGAAAACCGCCGCGGCCAGAGCCGCAAAAATAAGTCTTTTCATCGTCCTCCCCCTTTTTTGGGCATATACGTATATTTTATATGTTAACACCCGGAAATTAACAATCGGTTAAGGATTGCCGCCAAATAACTGTTGCTATTTTCCCGGATGCGTGGTATAAATTCTAGTGTGCTGCGCCCGTAGCTCAATGGATAGAGCATCTGACTACGGATCAGAAGGTTGCAAGTTCGAATCCTGCCGGGCGCGCCAGCATTAAATTATCCCCTTCATTCTGTTCGAAAGCCGCGAACAACGGCGATTTCTTGATAGTTCGAAACTTTTTATCGCTTCCTAGTGAAATCGGCTCTGAAAAACATAAATTTCGAACTAATACGCGCAAACGATGGTTGCCAGCCTGCCAGATACGCTTAGGATTGCCGATGAAAGCCGATATAATACCCCACGCCTCGCTGAACGGTATCAGTTCGTCTTTAAAGCCTTCGACATCTGCGCCTAATTTAACTTTTTCCTCTTCCAGCCTCGCGTATTGGTTTTCGTACCCTACCCGTACGACTTCGATGGAAGTCCGAGCGGCATTTTGCAAAAGCTGTTCCTGCTGCCCTTCGATTTCCTTGACGCGCCGTTTATTTGCCTCTACAGCGGCATAATAGTCCTTCGCCCGGCCTTCGTACAGATTCTTCATCAATGTGCTGGCAAGGTCTAAAACTCGCTTTTTAGGGGTTATGTCGTCAAGGACGGCCTCGAACAACTGATGTATGTCCTGCGGCTTGAAACGCACCTTACAGGCTTTATTTGTACAGTGATAATATTCGTATCTTACCTTCATACACCCGGTTGACGCGCTGGCCGTCAACATCCGCCCACAGTGAGCGCATAGCATCCACGGTTTGAGGGGGTATTTTTCATCGTTCATATTGTATGTTCTGCCCTTGACCTTATTAAACCGATTGCCAAGGCGTTTTTGGATACGGTCATAGGTTTCCAAGCTGACAAGCGGCTCGACCTCCCATTTTTGATATGGAATGCCCCAGAGCTTATACTCGGCGTATCCCGTGTACAATGCGGTGTTCAGTATGCGGTTGACAAAATTATACCCGGGCTTGGCCATCTGTGCGCCCGTTTCGTCTTTCCGTCGCTGGATATACTGACACACATCTTTTATAGTGATGAACCGGGCGGCGGCAAACCCTTCCAGCGCGTCTTGAATTATGCTGGCGACTGGTTCGTCACGTTCGAGGTGGACTAGCTTGTCAATACGCTTTACTTTATATCCTACGGGCGGCTGTACCACCCAATAGCCACGTTTCATGTGGTCGTTCATGTTGTTTTTGGCGGTTTCTGCATTGATTTCCCTTTGATATTGGTCTGTGACGGCATTAATGCGAGTAAGTAATCGGCCGGAGGGCGTGTTTTCGAATTTTCCTTTGTCCACAGCGTACAGGTCATGATTATATTTGAAAGCGGTTGCCGTTATTTCTTCCATGATGATAAAATCACGTGCAAAACGTGATTGTGTGCTAACCACTATGATGAGTGACTCTTTCGATTTTCGCATAATATCGAGAAGCTTATCCAACCCCTCTCTATCCCTTTTTCCGCCAGATTGGGCGGCATCTGTAAAAATTTCCATAACTTTATGGTTTTTATTTTCAATCCAAGTCCGACATATATTTACTTGCGTAGGAAGGCCATTGCCTTCAATGAACTGTCGCCTGCTGGACACCCTTGCATAGCCGTAACCCTTCTTCTGTCCTTGTCCTATGCTTTCCATTCAGCACCTCGTTTAATATCGTGTTGATAACCTCTGTTAATGTATCCCTTAGCCGTTCGATTTCCGCGTCCGTCGAAGTCCAATCGTCTAAAATCCGTCGGCATTCTTGAATATCCATCGCCATCGCGCACCTTTATAAAGCTGCGTTTTGGCCTCGGTGCTTCCGATAATCAAAA
>WRDZ01000137.1 GCA_009779595.1 Alphaproteobacteria bacterium
AAACAGCAAGCTCTGGACAGCGCGAAAGAAGGGCTGAAAAACGTAGGGGCGTCCGCAGGGGTGGTGGCGGCGCAGCAAGCGCTGGCCAATGCGAATGCGGGCTTGGCGAACGCACAGACAGCGGCAAATACAGAGCTGGCGGCAGCGCAGGCAGCACAAGAAAAATTAAACAGGGACAGGGCGGATTTGTTGTCGGGCGACGGCCAGGACGACGCAGCCCCCAGCATGGGGCATTCGGCATGGGGTGACATTTGCGAAGCTTGGAAAAGGGCTGAAAAAGACGACAAATTCCCGTCTTTCAAAGAAAAGCACAGCCTTGATTTCAAGAGCGCCGAACAAGTTGTCAAGCTTAACGACACCGAGTTCAAGTACGCGAACAAGAACAATGTCCATATGAAACTGGATTCCAGCATATCCGAGGAAGATGAAAAAGACAAGTATTTCGACGCTTTGGTACTGTCGGCGCGCGAAATGGGGATGACCAGGATAGCGTGCGCTTCCAAGAAGCCGGAATTTTTCGAGCGCCTGGAAAAAGCATGCAAAAAGTTCAAAGACAGCTCGGGCCAGGAAATGGAATGTTTCCAAATGTCGGAACCGAAATCGCCGGCCGGGCAGCAAGATAAAATGATGTCTATGGCCGAGGTGATGGGAATACTGAAGAAAATAAAGCCGGACGGAACCATTGAAGGAGATTTGACAAAAGACCAGGCCGACGGTTTTAATAATTTTATCAAGAGCTTAGACTGTTCCTCGTCCGGGGCGCGCGCCGGGGATGCCAAAAATATTTTTGGAGAGCTGGGCTTGGATGGCCATGAGATTAATGGGTTCAAAGGTTTTAAGATTCAAAAATGTGAAAATAGCGGCGCTTTCAACTTGAAGAACGCAAACAACAGTAAAAACCACGACCTTACCCGGACTCAAAAGGGAATTTTGGAAAAACTAAATAAGTAATAACCTCACTTGCAGGTCTTGCGGAATCGTGCTATACTGCCCATTAGGCAGGTCGGCCGGATAGCCGCCCCAAGGCCGGGTTTCCGGTACAGGGAGGAAAGTCCGGACTCCTAAGGAAACGATGATGACGGATAACGTCCGCCGCGGGCAACCGCAGGGACAGTGCCACAGAAAACAAACCGCCGCCATTCATGGCGGTAAGGGTGAAACGGCAGGGTAAGAGCCTACCGCCCGGACGGTAACGGACGGGGCACGGCAAACCCCATCAGGAGCAAGACCAAACGCGCCGCCGACCGCGCTTTTGCACGGACGAAAAAGGCTTGGCTTCCTTATGCCGCGGCAAATGGTAGGTCGCACAGAGCAGGCCGGAAACGGCTTGCCCAGATGAATGGCTATCGGGCTTTTGTGCCGCAAGGCACTTCAAAGCGTTACAGAATCCGGCTTACAGGCCGGCCTGCCGCTTGAAATTACGGGACGGATAACATGTTAAGTGCTGTCCGCCCGGGCAAGCGCCCAAAGCTCGCGGTAAGCGAGCGACGCGCGCCGCCACCCGCCGGGCGGACGCGCGTGTCTTGCAGACCGCTTGGTGGAGCCGCTTTGCGGCAGGTTGTTTTTGTTTATATTGAACCATTACGGATGGAAAACATGCACACTCCTGTCCTATTGCAGCAAGTCATGCATTACCTTGCGCCGCGCGCGGGCGAAACCTATGTTGACGCCACGTTCGGGGCCGGCGGTTACAGCCGCGCTATTTTGCAGGCAGGGGCGCATGTCATCGGCATAGACCGCGACCCAAGCGCTGTCGAGGCCGCGTTCGCCGACCCCAACCTTACGGTAAAGCTTGGCAAGTTCGGCGATATGGCCGATATGGTGGACCAGCCTGTGGACGGCGTAGTGTTCGACCTTGGCGTGTCGTCCATGCAGATAGACAACCCCAAGCGCGGGTTTTCGTTCCAAAAGGACGGGCCGCTGGACATGCGCATGGGAAGCAGCGGCCGGTCGGCGTTCGACATCGTGAACAAGACCAGAATCGACGCTTTGGCGGACATAATTTTCCATTACGGGGACGAGCGCAGCGCCCGCCGCATAGCCCGGCAAATCGCGGACAGCCGCCCGGTGCATACCACGGGACAGCTGGCCGATATAGTGCACCGCTGTTTTCCGCGCCCCAAGCCCGGGCAGATTGACAGCGCCACAAGGACTTTCCAGGCCATACGCATTGCCGTGAACGACGAGCTTGGCCAGCTGGAAAAAGGCCTGGAGGCAAGTGCAAAGCTGCTGAAGCCCGGCGGGCGGCTGGTCGTGGTGAGCTTCCACTCGCTAGAGGACAGGATTGTAAAACGCTTTTTGCAGGGGGAACCGGGGCAGTCAAGGCATTTGCCCCAGGCTGCCACAAATGCGCGCGTGTTAGAAATCCTGACCAAAAAGCCGGTGCATGCGGACGAGGCCGAGATTGCCGTGAACCCGCGCAGCCGCAGCGCAATCCTGCGGGCCGGGGTTAAAATTTGACAGTTTCACAATAGCAAGAATCTTGCTGGATTAGACTTGTCAGAGGCAACGTCATGGAAAACAAAACGCCCTGCCTCCTTCCCCTAAAACCCCTTCCGGCAGGGCGTTTTGTTCGGTGTCGGGCTATGCCCGACACAATATCGGAAAAATCGCAAAAACTATGCTTCCCCTAATGCAATGCGTTTTTTCTTGCGGGCAAAACAACACACCAAAAGCGAATTTTCAAAGGCATAGCTTTAACCAAATTTAAACCGGTTTGTGATATCGTCGCAATATGAACAAAGCTATAATT
>WRDZ01000138.1 GCA_009779595.1 Alphaproteobacteria bacterium
GCAATAATAACGAGGCTATCGGCTTCACACTCGCGCATTGCGGCTCTACTGCTCCTTTGCCTATGCTCAATTCCTGTTGTCCCCGCTATGAACCCAAGGCTAAGTACGATTGGTTAGCTACTCCTTTTTCGGCAGGGTTTCCATCTGCTGTATATTTAGTGTTTTCAGGACGCACTTACTCTTTCACTCCCCCCAGCACTATGCCCGAAATAAAATACCGTTGAAGAAACGGATAAACTAATATTATAGGCAGAGAGCCTAAAACGACGCTTGCCATTTTAACGCTTTCGCTGGGCAGGATTTGTCCCGAACTGCCGCCGTAAATGCTGGTGATATTGGTCAATAACTGCTGGATAAGGTATTGAATGGGATATTTTTCCTTGGTTTCGATAAACAGCATGGGCCCCACCCAGTTATTCCAGTTCGATACGGCGGCAAACAGAACTATGCTGGCAATAACGGGCAGCGAAAGCGGGACGTAAACCATTACCAATATCCTGAAATGATTTGCGCCGTCTATGCGCGCCGCTTCCTCTAAGCTGTCGGGGATTGTGAGAAAGTAATTGCGGAGCAGGATCGCGTAAAAGGGCGCCATCGCACCGGGGATGATTATAGCGAGGATGGTATCCGTAAAAAATTTCGTGACCGTAAGGTAATAAGGTATAAGCCCGCCCCCGAAAATCATCGTAAATATCATATACAACGAAAAAAACTTTCTGCCGCGCAAATATCCCCTGCTTAAAGGATAGGCGTACAGCGTCGTGACAACGAGTGTCACCGCAGTGCCAGACAGCGTCAGTATTATAGAATTTAATATCGAGCGAAGCATCAAAGGGTTGGATTCCAGTATAAATTTGTAGGCGGCGATGCTGAATTTCGCAGGTATCAGGCCGAAACCGCTTTCAACGAGGGCGAGCTCGTCGGTAAAGCTCCCCGACAATATCATCCAATACGGTACAAGGAAAAGCAAAGACAGCACCGTCATAAAGGCGATGTTCGCAATATTAAATACTTTTCTGCTTGTGTGCGTCCGCATTTTACCTAACTTTTTACTTTATCAATTACCAAATTCCCTTGTTGCCGCTGCGCTTGACCGCTGCATTCGCGCCGACCATAAGAACAAAGGAAACGATACTTTGAACGAGCCCTACCGCAGTGACCTCGCCCCATGCCCTAAACGGGCCGCGCAAGCCCCTGTACATCCACGAGCCGATAACGTCGACCGTTTTCCACAGCTCGGAATTCATTCCCACAAGAGCGTAGACCTGCTCGAAATCGTCCTTTACGATCCCGCTGACGCTTAAAATAAAGCTCATCGCTATCACCGGCATTATCCCCGGTATCGACACATGGATCGTCTGCCGCCACCTACCCGCGCCGTCGCACCTTGCCGCTTCATACAGCTCGGGCGATATCGAGGTCAGTCCCGCCAAAAAGATTATCGTTCCCCAGCCCGTATTTTTCCAGATAGTCGTTACCGTGAGAATGGCGCGCCAATACTGCGGGCTTATATACCAGCGCACGGGCTCCATGCCCAAGGCAATGAAAGCTTTATTAAAAAACCCGACGTCGCTGGCAAGGAAAAGGTACATTATGGACGCTACGATGACCCAACTTATAAAATACGGCAGATACGAAATCGTCTGTATCGTCTTTTTGAACACACCGACTCTAAGTTCGTTTATCAGCAGCGCGAGTATTATTGAAGAAGGAAAGGCGAAAATGATTTTCAACAGCCCTAAAAGTAAAGTGTTTCTTACTAATCTTAAAAAGCCATAGGACAGGACCGCGTTTTGGAAGTTGCCCCATATATTGGGATCGGAAACCCACGGGCTGCCCGTTATGCCTTTTACCGGCGAATACGACTTAAAACTGAGTATCAATCCATACATCGGATAGTACGCGAAAACGGCGAGGACGATAAACCCCGGTATAAACATCAGGTAAAGCTGATAATCCTTTAACGCCTTGCGCAGCGTGTTTTTCGCGATAACCTTTTTCATAAGAAATTAGTATTAGATACCCGGTTTTGTACAGGACGAGCCGTCTATACGCAATTCCTTTATCGTAATGCTTCCGTTCAAATCCGAGTATGAGGAAACCCAAAACGGCCCGGCATAGATATTGTAAGCGTCCTTTCCGTTAAAATCGGAAACTCTCCTGTAAATCGCCTGTGACCCGTCCTCTATTCCGATCATGCCGCCGTTACCGGCCGCGCTCCATGTCAGTTCCTCGCTCTGGAACCATATCCTCACTTTGATATATTCGACGCCGCTTACAATTACATTTACAACTTGAAATTCCAGCAATGCGTCAACGCCCAGTTTCCCGTCCGCAGCGAACGGATTTGGCGCTTGACCGAAAATTAACTTGTCGTGCGAATAAGAGGACACGGTTACGGTCGGCCCGGCAACCCTGAGTATCATGCCGTCGGGCCAATCTTGATTCGCCCCCACCGGCCCGCGCATATTAAACTGTATCAGCCCGTGGTTCGAAACGTTGACAATCATGGAAACCTTTTCGTCGTATATATACTGTTCGGTATACCCGCCCTTGGTTCCCGGCCCGATAGTCAGCGAAGTCTGCCCGAGAACGTTGCCGGCTTTCCCGCCGCCCACGTTCACGCTGACAACGCTTGTACCCTTGTTGCCGAAGCTGTCTGCGGCCTCGTACACAAGGCTGTGCGCGCCCGTTGTCCGCGGAGTAAATGTCCCGC
>WRDZ01000139.1 GCA_009779595.1 Alphaproteobacteria bacterium
CAGGCGGCATGTACACGCAGCCGGCCAGCCTTATGGTCAGCGCCCCGAACCTTGCCTGCTGCCCGACTTTCAGCGTAGCGGTCGACACCCTGCCGGTGACCTTGTCCAATGCGCGTATGGCGGCCGTGTCGCCCCTTATATACGCCGTGGCTGCTTCCTGCTGCACAGCGCCCATTGCGCTGAAAGAGCATGAACCAAGGGAAGCCCCGATGACAAAAGACCTGAGTATTTTCATTTTACCGCCTTGAAGATGATTGTGACGTGGTGGATTTTCGGGTTTTCCCCAAGTTTTTGGGCGACTTTTTCAACAACCATGTTTTCGTTCTGCTTGGGCACGATTTCCGAAAACAGGGGCAGGAACTGCCGTGCGGTCAACAGGCCTGAACTTACGGCCGTGTCGTCGATTTTAGTATCGCAGAACTCGACCGTGAAGCCGCCGGCCACAAGGCGCTTGTAATAATCCTGCGCCGTGGGCAGGTACCATGGCAGCAGATAGGTTATATCGGCTATATCGCTATTCTTGTCGCTTAGGACTTGGGCGAACGCTTCAATCACGTTGCTGGCGTTGCCCGCTCCGGAAAAGCTGCCGACAAAACGGCCGCCCTGCTTCAAAGCGTCGTACGCTCGCGATATGACAGTGCCAGGGCGGCGCATCCAGTGCAGCGACGCATGGGAAAACGCGGCGTCGAACTCGTTGTCGAAAAACATTGTTTCAGCGTCCTGCAGCTGCGCGTCGATGCCTTTTGCGCGCGCAAGGTCAAGCCTGTCCTGCAAAATATCGATGCCCGTGACCTTTGCGCCCATGGCCTGTATCATAAAGCTGACGCTGCCGTCGCGGCAGCCTATGTCCAGCACCCTTTCGCCCTTTTGCACGGCCAGCGTCTTCGATATGTCGGCATCGAACGGCGTTGCGCCTATGCTTGGCACCACGTCCTTGGAAATCAGCCTGAACAGAGTGCCCAGCGACAATGCGGCCGCAGGGTCGCCGATACTGGGCTTATCCGGGTTGTCCTGAAGCTGCTGCATCAATGCGCGCCTCCTCCACCGGCCCCGGTCACTTGGAAAATCAAGTCGCCGACAGTGTCCTCAAGCGACCTGAAATCCCTGGTCCTGCTTATGTTGCCGCCGTTCGCCAGAAAATTGGTGCTTGTGCCCGGTATGATGCGCAGGTGCTTGCCGCCGATTATACCTTCGCTGGCTATGATGGCCGTTGAATCATCGGGCAGCCTTACGCTGTCTTTTATGACCATGCTTATCATGGCTTCATAGTTTTCGTTCAGCCATATGTTGCGGACAGCGCCGACCTTGATGCCGTTCACCCTAACATCGCTGCCGGTGATGATGCCACCGGCCTTGTTGAACTTGGCGGTGACAGTTATCCCGGACGGAGCCCTTAAATCCGCCTTGTTAAACGCGAACACCACGAAAAATAAAGCCACCAGCAGCGCTATGCCGCCGATTATGGTTTCAATGGGGTTGTGCTTCATGGGTGTCTTGCCCTTTCTTGATGTTTTGGTTCACCATGCTTGTTATGCGGGCCAGCAGTTCGTCCACCAGCAGCGAACCCTGCGTATGCACGATAAAGCCGTTGTCATGTATGTATTCGTCGTCGCCACCCGCGCTTATTTCAATAAATTTGGCGCCAAGCAAGCCATCGGTCTCAATGGCTGCCGAGCTGTCGGCCGGCAGTTTCACCCAGCTTTTTATGGCCATGGAAACGCGCGCTCCGAAGTTCTGTTCAAGGCTTAGCCCGCTTACCTTGCCGATGTGCACGCCGGAAAGCAGGACATAGGAGCCTACCGCCAAACCGTCCGCACGCGGGAACACCGCGGAAACCTCGTAAGTCTTCCTATGAGCCCTTCTGCCCACGCGGTCGGCCGATACAAGGACGAAGAATACGAACGCGAACGCAAGCACCAGCGCGCCTATAATTGTTTCAGTCCTGTCAGAATCCGGTATCATACCCTATCATAGCCATTTTTTAAGCGGTTTTGCAATGCTTTTTTTAAGTGTTTAAGCCTATTGCTGCGGAAGGTTGATTTTATAGAACGACACTCCGCAAATGTCGGGGTTGCTTCGCAGGTATTCCATAAAATCCTCGGCCTTCACCCGGCCGGCGGTCCTGCTGGCATGGTACAGGTCGGTCTTGTTCACCAAAATCCCCATGTGCGTTATCATCACAAAGTCGTCCTTTTGCCCCGGTATAACAGGCCTGGTGCCGCACTTGAAGAAAAACACAAGAATGTCGTCGTACAGCCTGTCAAGATAAGCGCGGTTGACCAACCTTGACGGAACATACGGAACCGAGGCCGTGAACGGCCGCTGCCTGCGGGCTATTGCCTGGAACTCGGAATCCTGGGCGTCAAGCACTTCCGGATTTTTAAGGTACCATTCAGCTAAGTCGACCTTCAGAAAGCTTGGCCTTTGGTTGCGCAGCGGGATGCGCGATATGAAGCCATGCTTGAGCGCGTTGGGTATCCACATGTTTTCCATGAAATGGTTGCGCTTGAAAAAGTCTATTTGCCCGTCGGCATAGCGGATAAGCACCATATTGTCCACAGGGTTGCCCGGCCGTATGTTTGCCAGCACTGTTTCAACATACGTGGTGCAGTCGAATGCGTCTTCGCGGTAAAGCGGGGCCTGGCTGTATTGCCCGTCCAACCCTTCGCCAAGCGGG
>WRDZ01000140.1 GCA_009779595.1 Alphaproteobacteria bacterium
CCTCGATGCTTTTGAACGGGCCGGCTTCCTTGCGCAGGCTGATTATCGGCTCTATCGCCCCATATCCGGTGTTGCGCACCGCGCCAAGCCCGTAACGTATGGAACCGCCCTCGGGCTGGAACTCGACACCCGATATGTTTATGTCCGGAGGCAGGATTTTAAACCCGGACTTTTGCAGCTCCTGCTGGTAGAACGCCAGTTTCTCGGTGTGGTTTATGTCGATGTTCATGGACGCGCTGAAGAACTCAAGCGGGTAATTGGCTTTCAGGAAAGCGGTCTGGTATGAAATAATCGCATACGCGGCCGCGTGCGACTTGTTGAACCCGTACCCTGCGAACTTTTCTATATTGTCGAATATTGCCTTTGCCTCGGCCTTGGGTATGCCGCAGGTCTTTTCGCACCCTTCGATGAAGCCGCTTTCTTCACTGGCCATCTCCTCGGGCTTTTTCTTGCCCATGGCGCGGCGCAGTATGTCGGCGCGCCCCAGCGAATAGCCGGCCAAAACCTGCGCGGCCTGCATGACCTGCTCTTGGTAAATCATATAGCCGTACGTGTCCTTCAGGTACTTTTCCATCAGCGGGTGCGGATAATCCACCTTTTCCTTTCCATGCTTGCGCGTTATGTACGACTGGATAAGGTGCATGGGCCCCGGGCGGAACAAGGCCACGATTGCGATAATGTCGTCGATGCAGTTGGGCTTTATGCCCGTAAGCACGTTGCGCATGCCCGAAGATTCAAGCTGGAACACGCCCGCCGTATCGGCCCGGCTGACAAGGTCATAGGTCTTCTTGTCGTCCAGGGGAAGGGCGTCGATGTCTATGTCGACGCCGTGGAAGCGTTTGACGAACTTAACGCAGTTGTCTATGACGGTCAGGGTTTTCAGGCCCAGGAAATCGTATTTTATCAGGCCTATGTTTTCCACGAACCTAAGGTCGAACTGCGTGACCGGAAAGTCCGAGTCCGGGTCGCGGTACAAGGCCACCATTTCGTCCAGCGGCTGCGGCGCGATGACCACTCCGGCCGCGTGGGTCGAGCAGTTGCGGTACAGCCCTTCCAGCTTCACCGCTATGTCCAGCAGCTTGGCAATGCGTTCGTCCTGCGAGGCGATTCTGGCGAACTCGGGTTCCTCGGCCATGACTTTCTGCAGCTCGACCTTCTTGTTCGGGTCCGCGGGCACAAGCTTGCACAGCTTGTCGACCACCGGATACGGTATTTGCAGCACCCGCCCCACGTCGCGTATGGCCGCGCGCGCCTGCAGCTTGCCGAATGTGATTATCTGGGCCACATGGTCCGCGCCATAGCGTTTCTGCACGTAGTCTATGACCTCGCCGCGCCGGGTCTGGCAGAAGTCGATGTCGAAGTCCGGCAGGGATACGCGTTCGGGGTTGATGAAGCGTTCGAACAAAAGGTGGTATTCGATGGGGTCGATGTTGGTGATGCGCAGCGCCCACGCGACCACCGAGCCCCCGCCCGACCCGCGTCCCGGCCCGACCGGTATATTGTTTTCTTTCGTCCAGTTTATGAAGTCGTAAACTATCAGGAAGTATCCGGGGAACTCCAGCTGTTTGATAAGGGAAAGTTCAAGCTCAAGGCGGTCTTTGTACTCTTGATGCTTTCCCGCGGGGATTTTTTCCAGCCGCTTGTCCAACCCTTCGCGGGACAGCCTGTCCAGGGTTTCGTCCTCGCAAAACTGCGGGTCGTCCGAATATTTGGGGAACTTGGTATCGACTTTACCCAATATATGCGCGCACCGCTTGGCGATGTTGACCGTGTTGGCTATGGCCTCGGGCATGTCCGCGAACTTTTCGCACATCTGCTCTTGCGACAGGAAGGCATAGCTGCCGTTGAACCTGCGCCTGTTCTCTTCCAGCACATAGGTCTTGTCGGATATGCAGACCATGGCATCGTGGGCTTCCAGCATGTCCTCGTCGGCGAACAGGGCCTCGTTCGTGGCCACAAGGGGAATGCCCATGTCGTATGCGGATTTTATGAAAAAGTCTTCGGTTTCGTCGTCTTCGGGACGGTTGTGGCGCGATATTTCCATATACAGCCTGTCGCCCGCGAATTTTTGGATTTCCTGCAGTGCCGCAGTGGCTTTCTGCGCCGTGCTTTGCCGCAGCACTGCGCCGATAAGGCCGTTCGCCCCGCCGGTAAGTATGATAAGGCCTTGGGTATGCCCGGCCAAGTCGTCGATGGTCACAGCGCCTTGCAGGTGGTGCTTGCTGATAAGCTTGATAAGGTTCTTGTACCCGGCCTTGTTCTGCACCAGCAGGACCAGCGGGCCGCTGTGCTCTTTGTACCCGAATGCCAGGGTCGAGCCGATTATCGGCTGAACCCCGTCGCCCTTCATGGCGTCGCAGAACTCGTACGCCCCGAAAACGTTGTTGATGTCGGTAACAGCCACGGCCGGCATCTTGTTTTTCACGCACAGCTTGGCAAGCTCCTTGTTTTTTATGGTGCTGTAAAGCAAGGAGTATGAACTGTGGACCCTTAAATGTATAAACTGTGGCTGCATGCTGGCCTTTATGATATAGGCGCGTGTCCGGCAAGTCAAGGCTTGGCAAGCCCGTCGATTAAATAATGCGGAGGGCTTTTTTGGACTATATTACTTAAAGCTATCCAATCGGCCCCGCATTTGTTCGAGCTTCCGCGGTTTATCAAACCGGCGGTTATCCCG
>WRDZ01000141.1 GCA_009779595.1 Alphaproteobacteria bacterium
CATATTGGCAAGGGCATGACAATCAAGCAAAAATACAGGGTTGTTTACGAAAAGCAGATGAACAACGCTTTTAACCTTAGGTCGAAGGTAATCCGGATTTCGGCTTTGTCAAGCGGATATACGCGCTCTTGCGACGAGGCCGTGGCAAGGTTTGCCGCAAAAGCCGACCCTGCTTTCATAATCACGCCGACCGATGAAATCGTCGGAAATATTTTAAAGGTCAAGAATGCTTTGTACGATAACCTTGTTCCGACAGGCGCGTATATGTGCCTTTTGTATAAAAGCGACAAGCTTATGATGGCCAAACCGGACGAGGTTGCCGAAACCATAATGGCCGCTTTGAAACGGGATATACCGGATTTTGAAAAGAAACGCAAAGAAAAGAAGGCTAAGGAGAAAAAAGGGATTTCGTTTAAAGGTAATGAAAAACTGGAAGACCAGGCCATATGCAAGGCGTTGAAAGAAAAGTATTGCCCGGAACCGCAGTCGCTGCAGATTAAAACTGGGACCGCGGTAATTTCCGGATGCATGGCCGCGGGAGTTTGCCCAATGGCTGAAAAACAAGCGGTTAGGCAGGGCGCTGTACAAGGAAAATCCATTGGTTAAGGAGAACTCTATGATTACGATACCCAGGAAATTCATAGTCGTCGAAGGCCCCAACGGCAGCGGAAAATCTACCGTGATATCGGGTTTGGAAAAGCTTATGTGTGAAAATGATATCGGATACAAGCGGACCCACGAGCCGGGCGGCGGCCCCGAATTTGCCGCGGCTGTTCGCCATTGGCTGAAGTCCGGCGCGATAAACCCGACCCAGCACGAGCTTGTGATGGGCTTCATGTTCTGCCGTTCGCTGAACTTGACGCAGACAGTCGTGCCCAGCTTACAGTCGGGCAAGGTCGTGATTTGCGACCGGTTTTTGAAATCTACCCATGTTTACCAGGGCTGTATGGGCGGGATACCGGAACAGGACATAAACATGCTTTATGAATTCGTATCACGGCCGTTTAAAGAAATCATAGATAAGAACCGCATTGACATAGTGCTGGACGCAACTCCGGAAACAACCGCGGAACGCATGAATATCCGTATGAACTCAAAACAGGAAAAAGACCGTTTCGAGGGCTTTGCAAAGCTGGAGTGCGGAGCCTATGCCCAAGTACACAGCAAATACGAAAAGCATATCGACGCCAACCGTCCGCCCCAAGCCGTGCTTGAAGACGTCATTGCCGCAGTGACGGTAAAACAACGGTGAAATAACTTTTCCTTAACCATCTTTTAGTAATATATGGCATATGGCCATATGTATATTAAATCTACGACATTTTTTTGACAGCTTGCGTATAAAGATATACAAGTTCTATGCGTACGACTTTTTCCAGGCGTTTGTCCTGCTGTACCCTGTATACGCTTTGATGTTCAAAGAGGATGGGATAACCGATATTGAAATTTCGCTGCTGTTCACGGCATGGTCGGGCGCGGTATTGGTGTTTTATCCGGTCTATATGAAACTGTCGAACCATTTCAGCCAGAAATCCATCGCGGTTTTCGGGGACGTCCTGAAAACGCTGTGCTTTGTTTGCTGGCTGCTGATACCGAATTTCTGGGGGTATCTGCTTGGCTGGATATTATGGGGCTTCCGTCACTGCATAAGCAAGCTGGCGTACGAATGCATGCTGTTCAACGAAATCAACCACTATAACCGCAAAAGGATATACACCAAGGTTTGGGGGTACAAGACATCGTTCTTTTATGCGGGTTACCTGCTGTCGTGCTTCGGTTCGCTGCTGGTCGTGTGGGGGTACCAGCTTATAACCGTGCTAAGCATAGCCTCGTGCCTGATAGCGACGCTGATACTGGTCAGCATTGATTTCAAGCACAACGACGTCTATAAGCCCAAGCCTATTGTCAGGACCATCAGCAATAAGCTCAGCATCATGCGCAGACACCCAAGGACCACGTTCAACGCCTTGGCTTTGGCGTTTTTCATAGGGCTGACGTATGTGGACGGATACTTCGGCCTGGTCGGCGATGAAATCGGCATCCCTACAAAATTCATCGGAGGAATCTTTATCGCGGTCTTGGCGGTGCAGGTGGTGTTTTCCCGTTTGGCGCACAGGTTTGAAAAGCTGCCCGAGCGTAAAGTCTATGCCTGGATGATAGCCTCCAGCGCGATATTCGCCTTGGTCACGCCGTTCTATAACATGTCCGGCATAGCGATACTGCTGGTGTTTTATATGGTTTACTCGGTCATCGAGGTGCTGCTTTTCACAAGGCTGCAAAAAGGCGTGCGCACGCAGGCCCAGCGCACTACGTTCTTAAGCATGTTCCTGCTGCTTAGCCAGGTCGCCTTCATATTGTCTTACCTTGCGATGATTGCGGGCGTTGCAATCGGCGGGTTAAGATATGGGTTCGTCATCATTGCCGTGCTGGTTGCCGTGCTGGGCATGACCGGGTTTTTCGGCAGGTTCAAAAGAAGGGCCTAGCCTCCGGCCTTGCGGGCCGCTTTCTTGCGGTCGTTCGGGTCCAGGATTTTCTTGCGCAGGCGCAGGTGGCGCGGAGTGACTTCCACAAGCTCGTCGTCTTTTATATAAGTCAGCGCGTCTTCCAGCGACATCTTGCGCGGCGGGCTTAAGAATATGTTTTCTTCTTTCAGCACCGTGCGGAAGTTCGTAAG
>WRDZ01000142.1 GCA_009779595.1 Alphaproteobacteria bacterium
GACCCGGAGATGAACTGGCGGGTTTCAAGCCTTGACAAATACCGGCTGGTGTCCAATTCCGACGCTCATTCGCCGTCGAAGCTTGCGCGCGAAGCAACGGTTTTCGACACCGAGCCCGACTACTTCAGCATACTTAGCGCTTTAAAAACCGGCGACGGCTATGTCGGCACGGTCGAGTTTTTCCCCGAAGAAGGCAAATACCACGAGGACGGCCACAGAAAGTGCAATGTTTGCCTTAGCCCTGAAGAAACCGTAAGGCTTGGCGGGATTTGCCCGGTGTGCGCAAAGCCCTTGACTATCGGTGTCCTGAACCGGGTGAACGAGCTTACCGACCCCGGCCGCAAGGGGAATTTTGCCCCTCCGCCCACGGCCGGACAGGTCTTCAGCCTTGTGCCTTTGCAGGAAATACTTTCGGAAATCAACCAAGTGGGCGCGGCAAGCAAGTCCGTGACCGCCGCGTATGAAAGCCTGGTGCAAAAACTGGGCCCGGAACTGGATATCCTGCGCGTTGTGCCCGTGGAAGACATATCAAAAGCTTATTCCGAGCTGCTTGGCGAGGGGATTTCGCGCCTGCGCCAAGGCAAAGTCATCAGGCAGGCGGGATTCGACGGCGAATACGGCGTCATCAGGCTGTTCGAGGATAATGAGCTTAAAAGCAAGAAGCTGGGCATGTCGCTTATAAAAACTCCCGAAACAAAAGCGGAAAAACCCGCACGGACACGGGCAGAGCCGCCCGCTCTGAACAAACCAGTGCCAAAGCCCCTGCCGCGACCGGAAAAACAAAAAACGCCGGCCGGTCTTGACCAGCACCAGCTGGACGCGGTGAAAAACCCCGCCAGCCAGCTTTTAATCGTTGCGGGCCCTGGTTCGGGCAAGACAAGCGTGCTTACAAGCCGCATATCCCATATGGTGTCCGAAAATATCATGCCGGCGGAAAATTGCCTTGCCATAACCTTCACCAGGCGCGCGGCTGAAGAGATGCGCAACAGGCTGAAGGTTGAGGCGAATATCCATACGTTCCACTCTTTATGCTTTTCGATTTTAAAGGAAAATTGCGAAATCGCGGGGCTTGCGCCTGATTTCCAGATTGACGATGCGGTCACTTTCGACGACCTGATAAATATCACCGTACGGCTGTTTAAAGAGAACCCAGCCATTGTAAAGTCGTATCAAAATCGATTCAAATATGTTTCCGTGGACGAATACCAGGATATCGACGAAAAACAGTATGAACTGATACGGCTTTTGGCGCCGAAAGACGGGTATTTGTGCGCAATCGGCGACCCGAACCAGGCGATTTACGGGTTCCGCGGCGGGGATTCCAAATTCTTCAAAAGCTTTGCGCAGGACTATCCCGGGGCCGCGACGGTTAATCTGAAGAACAATTACCGCAGTACCGGGACCATTGTCGATGCCTCGAACCAGATGATTGAACATGCAAGCGTCACGGCCGCATTTGACAGGCCGCACGATAAAATCACCATACACACCGCGCCGACCGACAAGGCCGAGGCCGAGTTTGTGGTAAAGACCATCGAGAACCTTATCGGCGGGCATAATTTCCACTCCATCAATACTGGCAGGGCTGACGGCGAAGATGAAAACCTTTCTTTCTCTGATTTTGCCGTCCTATACCGTTCGTCCTCGCAGTTGCAGCCGCTGACAGAGGCTTTGGGGCGCAGCGGCATGCCTTTTGCCAGGCTGTCGGGCGACCTGCTTTGCGAGAACAAAGCGGTGAAAAAGCTGTTGAAGCAGCTGGCTGACGGACAGCCGGTTGCAGGGCAGCTGGACACGTTCGACGGGGAAGAGCATATCAGGCAATTCCTGCTTGACCTGGCTGGAAAACATCCGGGCAAGGCTGAATTCATCCGCGAACTGTCGCTTTTGTGCGAGATAGACACCTTGGACCAGCGGGCGGACAGGATTGCGCTGATGACGCTGCACGCTTCCAAGGGGCTTGAGTTCAAATGCGTGTTCATAGTGGGGCTGGAGGACGGACTGCTGCCGTTTCATCGCGCCGAGGACGTCGAGGAAGAGCGGCGCCTGCTGTATGTTGGCATGACAAGGGCGCAGCAGCGGCTTTACCTGACTCGCGCGGTTAAAAGGAAGCTGTACGGGACTTGGAAAATCCCGGAACCGTCGCCGTTCCTGGAAAAAATCGAGCAAGAGCTGTTGAACTTAAGCAGGTTTGAAAAGGCGCGCCAGGAAAAAGACTCCGTCAAACAGCTTTCGTTGTTCTAGCGTTAACCGAAGAATACCAAAATATAGATATGGACTAAAAATAGTCCATATCTCACGAAAATAATCTAGTTTCTTATTCTCACGCTCGTTGTGTGGCAATTACTATTAGAAATAGTTCCCATAAAAGCGTTCATATGCACATCGCATTTTACAATGTTTAGTCCATTGTTTCCGTCTGACGATATACTGGTAACGAATGGACCGGCGGTAGTGCAACCGGCAAGTAACGCTATACCACACAGCAAAAAAAATGTTTTCATTTTTCAACTCCTTTGTTAACAAAAAACGTAAAAATCGCCGTGATGAGTGGCGACTGGAGCTTGAAACCTACTCTGAAAGAGGTAGTGCGTATTATTGACCGCAAGCGGCGTATTCTACGCGCTCCAGTCATAAGACCAGAACGCGCGA
>WRDZ01000143.1 GCA_009779595.1 Alphaproteobacteria bacterium
AACCAGCCAAAACAAGGACCAAGCAAGGATGGTGGAACAAAAAATCCAAAGAACAGCCGCCGGACGAAAATCCTGGCACTTGACGGACCGTCCGCGCTGCAACGGGCTTTTGCGCGTCGGGCTGGACGTCACAAGGCTGCTTAAAGGCGTGATACCCGCCCAAACCTTGATGCTGGTGCAGCTGCGCTCGATATGGGACGATGTGATACCCGACGGGCTGGCAAGCATGTGCAGCCCGGTAAAATTAAGCGGCTCGACCCTGCACATAAACCCTTTGAACGGGGCTGCGCGGCTAGAGCTGCCGGCCTACGCCGACAGGATAATCGACAACATCAACTTCGCGCTTGGACAGGGCGTTGTTTCCAAACTGAAATTCGTGTGAAAGGAAGGCCGCCTTGTTCTTTAAGATAGTGCTGTCCATAGTAATGTCTGTCGGGATATACGTGTCGCTGCACGCGTACTCCGCTTTCGCGGTCAAGTTCTCGAACCGCGCGGCTGTGCTGATGACATTGATTGTATTCGCTTTATCCCAGTTCTTCTGGGTGAACTTCTTCCTGCGCTTCAGGTACGGGATAAGGCTGCCGGTTGAGGTGATGAACGCGTGTTACATCATATTCGCGTTTTTCGGCATATTGGCCATGGTTTTCATTGTTCTGGACGTTTTGTGGCTTACGGGGATACGGTTCGAAAACCACGCAAGGCAGGCTGTTTTCGCCGCGGCTTTGGCCGGCATATTGATGGTTTACGGGATGATAAACGCGCATATAACAAGGTTCTCCACCCATGAAATCGCTGTGGACAAGCCCGGAATCAACGCGAAAGTCGTGTTCTTGTCGGACACGCATATCGGCAATTCAAGCGTAACCATGCGGCGCATGCAAAGGGCTGTCAACGATATCAATGCTTTGCAGCCGGACCTGGTGATATTCGGAGGGGATATTTTCGATAATGTCGTCACTCCTTTCGTGGCGAAATATGCCCCTGTATTCAACCAGTTATCTCCTAAACACGGAGTTTTCGCCATACTTGGCAACCATGAATATTACGGCGAAGGGGTGGAACAGGCCGTGCAAGCTTTCCAGGACTGGGGGTTCACTGTCCTGCGCGATGAAAAAGTGCGGATTCCTCAGCTGAACCTTACCCTTGTCGGGCTGGACGACCCAGGAAGGTTCACCGGCAACGAAACCAAAAAATCCATATTAACCAAAGACTTGACGCCCGGTGACTTGCAGGTTGTCGCGGTCCACCGCCCCACGCCAAGGAATGCGGACGTGGCGGAACTGTACGGCAATGTCGACGCGGTCCTGGCCGGACATTCGCACAACGGGCAGATGTTCCCGATAAACCTGATTGTGCGGCGCATGTTCAAAAACGCCTGGGGAGCCGCCAAGTTCGGCGACACATGGCTTATAACTACCAGCGGGCTTGGGCTGTGGGGTCCGCAAGTGCGCATAGGCAGCCGCTCGGAAATCATGGTGTTGAATTTTACAAGCAAAAATAAATAGCCCCTCTTCTTTTTAGTGGACAAATCCCCCTTTTATCTGTTATGATGCTTGCCATCTCGGTAAAAACGAAGGGGGAACGCCAGTGTTACGCCGCATATCATTCCTTGTTGCATTGATATTCTTATCAACTGATTCTTTTGCCAAAACCTCTATCGCAGAAATTGGGGATTTGTTCGAAGGCATGGTCCCGGCGTATGCGTTTGGAATGGCTGTGGGCAAGAGGGATTGGGAAGGCGCAAAACAATTCGGATATTCATTCGGAGCATCGCAAGCCACCGTGCATGGATTAAAAGCTTTCGTGGACGCGGAAAGGCCGGACGGAAGCGACAACAAGTCGTTTCCAAGCGGGCACACGGCAATGGCTTTCACCGGGGCGACTTTCATACATAAAAGATACGGGCTGCAAAGCGCTGTCGTCCCGTACCTTATGGCGGGGTTCACAGGGTATTCCAGAGTCTACGCGGACAAGCATTATTGGCACGATGTTGTCGCGGGCGCGGCAATCAGCAGCCTGTTCACTTGGATTTTTGTTGATAAGTACAGCAACCTGCAAGTATCGGCAAGCCCGGATTCTGTAAAAATAAGGGTCAGGATAGAGTTATGATAAATCCGATAGTTATGGCCTAAAACACCTGCCGGCGGGACACGGAAAACGGCTATTGCACCATCATCGTGTACATGTTGCACCTGCGCACCATCTCTTTGGCAACGTCTATGTTGGCCGTGACGCCGATTTTCTGCCCGCGCGCATGCACGAACCACACTTCCTTGCCCGCAATCCGCCCGCGCTTGAAATAGGTTATGCAGTCCGCTCCCCAATCTGCAAGCTGTTTGCCGCTCATATCCTTGTTTACGTCGAAAAACGGATTCGCGGGCTGGAAATCTTCCAGCGCAAGGCAGTCGTCGTCTTGAAAATCCAGCATGGCCATCCTTTCTTTGTGTTCAGGGGCTTATTGTAACACAAATAAACGGGTATGGCAACCGTATTTATGTATAGGCCGGCTGTCAAAATAAACCGTTATGAATCAATGCGATGCCACCCGGTCTGGGGCATATCCGCCCGAACTTGCGACATCAGCGGAAAACTTGCGACATTTGGCGAAAAATGGTTAATTCCGCCTTTTGCCGTTTTCCTGTCAA
>WRDZ01000144.1 GCA_009779595.1 Alphaproteobacteria bacterium
GCACGAGGGTGCTCCCAACAAGCACAACCCCACAACGAAAGGAGTACACGCATCTGACCAGGATATCGGTCGGGTGTTGATATGAACTTTTTGTTGTGGGTCAGTATCCAAACCTCTCTCAACAAAAAGCTGATGAATAACAACTGGTCGGGTATCCGTCCAAGATATTATGGTTAACTTTTTTGATTAAATTGAGGTTCAGACATGAAAAACTTGACTATCGAAAATATACATACCGGCCGGCTGCGGCCGTACTCGCGGAACGCGAAGGATCATCCGGAAAAGCAGATACAGCAGCTTGCAGCGTCCATCAAGGTGTTCGGTTTCAACAACCCTATCCTGATCGATGAAGGCGACGAAATTATCGCCGGGCATGGACGACTGGCCGCCGCGAACATTGTAGGGCTGGATATCGTGCCAGCCATACGCCTGTCGCACCTTACGGAAGCGCAGAAACGCGCATACCGCCTGGCCGACAACAAGATTGCCGAGAACGGCGGATGGAACATCGGCCTGTTGAAGCTGGAAATCGCGGAGCTTGAAACCATCTGCACCGACCTGGACATATCGGTCACCGGCTTCGGCAGCATCGAGCTGGACGTGATGTTCAACACAGGCGACATGAAGCCGGCAGACCCGAAAGCAAACGCCGTTCCGTATATACAGGAAAGCGAAATCGTGACCCGCCCCGGCGATGTCTGGCAGGTCGGCGTACACCGTATCATCTGCGGCAACAGCCTAGAAGAAGAAAACCTTCGAAAAGCTGCTGCAGGGCAATCTGGTCGATATGGTTCTGCAAGATGCGCCTTATAATGTCAAGGTCAACGGCCATGTGTGTGGTTCGGGCGCTGTAAAGCACAAGGAGTTCGCAATGGCATCCGGCGAAATGAAACCCGACGAGTTCGTCGACTTCCTGAAAAGCAATTTCCGGCTGTGCGCTGAACATTCGCGGCCGGGTTCGTTACATTACAACTTCATGGACTGGCGGCATGCCAGCGAAATCATATCCGCCGGGACAACCGTCTTTTCCGATTTCATCAACCTTTGCGTCTGGGCCAAGTCGTCCGGCGGCATGGGCAGCCTATACCGCAGCCAGCACGAACTTTGCTTCGTTTTCAAGAGCGGCAAATCCCCGCACGTGAACAACGTGGAACTAGGCAAGCACGGACGTTACCGGACAAATGTGTGGCAATACGCCGGTGTAAATTCGTTTGGCAAGCACAAAAATGACATCGTCCTGCACCCGACCGTCAAACCCGTAGAGATGCTGAAAGATGCCATACTTGATGTTACCAAGCGTGGAGACATCGTGCTGGACAGCTTCCTGGGTTCCGGCAGTACCATGGTGGCTGCCCATCAGTCGAAACGCATCTGTTACGGCGTGGAATTCGAGCCATTGTATGTGGACACCGCTATCCGTCGCTTCAAGGACATGTTCGGCATCGACGCTGTCCACGAAGCGTCTGGGAAGACTTACGGCGAGCTGTCTGCCGGGAAAGGAGCCGGCCATGGATGACGACACCGAAGACAAGGTCGGTTTCTGCCGTCCGCCCAAAGCGACCCGTTTCAAGCCCGGGCAGTCCGGCAATCCCACCGGCCGCCCGCGCGGCAGCAAGAACACATATAAACTCTTGGATGGTATATTGAACCAAAACGTGCAAGTCACACAGGACGGCAAGCCTATCAGAATTTCCAAGAAAGCGGCTGTCCTTCTGCAGGCCGTCAACACCGCCGTCAAGGGCGATATAAAGTCCATCCAAACGCTGTTCCCGCATATGCTGGCCGTGGACGCAAAAAGCGAAGAGCATGAAAACCGGCGCGACGCCTTATCGACGGACGAAAAGGAAATATTGAAGGATTTCCTGAAGGAGCACGGCCATGGATAGGCAAATCTTGCAAACAGTCCTGCGGAACGATTTCAAGTCCTTCGTAAGGCGTGTATTTATGGATGTCGCTTCCGACTCGACATACCTGGACAATTGGCACATCGACGTCGTCTGCAACGCAATCTGGGACATGTATGCTGGGAACAACAACCGCCTGATCGTCAATATCCCTCCGCGAAGCATGAAATCCATCATCTGCTCGGTCGCGCTGCCCGCATTCCTTCTTGGTCATAATCCGAAAGCCAGTATAATATGCGCCAGCTATTCGGACGAGCTTGCGGCCAAGTTCGCGAACGATTGCCGTAATGTAATGCTGTCCGATTGGTATTGCGGGCTGTTCCCATTTACCCGGCTGCATAAATCGCGCCGCGCTGTTACGGATTTCGAGACCACGCGCGGCGGTGGACGCTTGGCTACGTCGATAGGCGGGACGCTTACCGGCCGAGGCGGAGACTGGATTATCATAGACGACCCGTTGAAGCCGATCGAAGCTTTTTCCGATTTACAGCGTGAGAAAGTCAACGAATGGTACGGTTCTACCCTGTATTCGCGGCTGAATGACAAGAATACTGGGAAAATCCTGCTGATTATGCAGCGCCTGCACCAAAACGACCTGACCGGACATCTGCTGGCCTCGAACGCGAACTTCAAGTTGATAAGGTTGCCAGCCATCGCCGAAGAGGACGAAAACTGGCAGATTACAAGCCGTATTACAGGCAAACCGCGCATAATAACCCGCGCCAAAGGC
>WRDZ01000145.1 GCA_009779595.1 Alphaproteobacteria bacterium
ATAGGTTATCAGCCCTATGGTCTGTCCGTTCACGGGCAGGCCCTCGTAAAGCTGCTGGGCGACCGTCATGGTCTTTTTCGCGCTGAAGTAAAGTTTGCGCGCGGCTTCCTGCTGCAGCGTCGACGTTGTGAACGGAGCGGTCGGATGCCGCGAAACCTGTTTTTTTTCGACCAGTTCGACGGTATAGCGGCACTTTTCCAGCCGCTCTTTTATATCATGGGCCTGCTGTTCATTTGCGATATGGAATTTGTCCAGCTTTTCGCCGCCTATGTGGGTCAGCCTGGCCGCAAACCCCTGGGTGAAAACCGACTGGACGGTCCAGTATTCCTGCGGCTTGAACGCCAAGATTTCGTCCTCGCGCTCGCATATCAGGCGCAGGGCCACGGACTGCACGCGGCCGGCCGAACGGCTGCCCGGCAGCTTGCGCCACAGCACCGGCGACAGGTTGAAGCCCACAAGATAGTCCAGGGCCCGCCGCGCAAGGTAGGCCTCGACCAGGTTCTGGTCGATATCGCGCGGGCTGAGCATGGCCTGTGTAACGGCGTTTTTGGTTATCTCGTTGAACGTGACGCGCTTGATTTCCTTGCCGGCCAGCTTTTTGCGGCGCTTAAGCTCGTCCACCAAGTGCCACGCGATGGCTTCACCTTCGCGGTCGGGGTCGGTGGCCAGGTACAGTGCGTCGGCGGTCTTGAGCTCTTTGATAATCGCGGCCAGCTGCTTTTCGCCGCGGCCGTCCACCTGCCAGTTCATCGAGAACTTGTCGTCCGGCTTGACCGAGCCGTCCTTGGCCTCCAAATCGCGGACGTGCCCGTAACTGGCCATGACCTTCCAGCCGTCGCCAAGGTATTTGTTTATAGTTTTGGCTTTTGCCGGGGATTCCACAACCAACAAGTTCATGACTTACAAATCTTCCTTATCATCATAGTTCAAACAAATCAGGTTACCGTCCTTGCGGGTTATCTTGCCGGCCAGTTCAAGCTCGGTCAGGGCGATAAGCACCATGGTCAGCGGAGCGTCGGTTTCGGTTATAATCTCTTCCACCGTGACCCAGGTCTTTGAAAGCAGGGCCATGACCTTTTTGCGCAGTTCCTTCATTTCCTCTTCGTCGGGCAGGGCAACGGGTTTTTGCCCGAAAATCGGGAAAACCGGCTCTTTTACCATAATCTTTTCCAGGTCTTTGGCCAGTTTTATTATATCGGCCGCGCTGGTCACGATTTTTGCGCCCTGCTGCAGCAGTTCGTTCGGCCCCCCAGCTTTGGCGTCCAGCGGGAAACCGGGCACGGCCCAGACCTGCCGCCCCTGGTCTTTTGCGAACCGGGCCGTTATCATCGAGCCGGATTCCACGTCGGCCTCCACGACCACGACCCCCAGCGACAGCCCGGAAACCGTGCGGTTGCGCCGCGGGAAGGTCGAGCGGTCCGGCCCCATGCCGTACGGGAATTCGCTTAGAATCAGGCCGCGCCGTGCGATTTCGTCGTGCAGTTTGTCGCTGCTTTGCGGGTAGACCTGGTCGATTCCAGTGCCTATGACCCCGATGGTCCCGCCGCCCTGGGACTGCAAAGCCCCTTCGTGCGCGGCCGCGTCAATCCCGCGCGTCAGGCCCGACACCACGCAGTAACCGCCATCGCACAAATCTTTTGCAATCTGGAAAGCCATCTTTTTGCCGCTTATGGTGCAGTCGCGCGTGCCCACGACCGATATGCACGGCTTTTGCCCAAGGGATATGCCGCCCTTGTACGTCAACACCGGCGGAGCGCTGCTTAACAGGCCCAGAAGCCTTGGGTATTCGGGCTCGCCCTTTACGACGAATTTCGCCCCGGCTTTTTCAATGGCGGCAACCTCGTCCTGCGCCTGCTGTATGCCGCACACCTTTATCGCCCTTTTCCCGCCTTTTTCAGCCATCGCGGGCAGGGCTTCAAGCGCCTTTCCGGCCGAACCGTATATGTGCATAAGGTTCGAAAAAGTGACCGCCCCCACGTTTTCAGAGCGGATAAGCCTAAGGCAGTCAAGTCTTTGCTGTTGGGTCAAAGCGGTCATTTGTGTTATTTCTTCTTTTTCAGGCTGATTTTGCTTTCGGTCCCGTTAAGCAGCCGCTGGATATTGGTGCGGTGGCGGATAGCGCTTGACACGGCAAGTATGGCGTACGCGCATATATAGGTCCCGTTCACGCCGATTGCCCATGCATAGACAGGGGCCAGCGTAAGCGCGACCAGCGCCGACAGCGACGAGTATTTGAACGCTATCGCGACCGTCAGCCATGTAAGGCAGGTCAGGATGCCGGTAAGCGGCGAAGAGTAAAGCATCACTCCCAGCGTGGTGGCCACGCCTTTGCCGCCCTTGAATTTGGCCCATATGGGGAAGTTATGCCCCAGGACCGCGGCCAGCCCGGCGCACGCGATTATAACGTGCATGTTAAGCAGGCCGTCGTGATATTGCTGGACGCGCGGGCACAGGGTTGCGATGAACATGACCAAAGCTCCTTTGCCGCCGTCCAGGATGACGGTCATCAGCGCCAGGCCCTTGCGCCCGGTGCGCAGGACGTTGGTCGCGCCTATGTTGCCGGAGCCGATGGAACGCAAGTCCCCTGCCCCGGCAAGTTTCGTCAGCACGAGACCGA
>WRDZ01000146.1 GCA_009779595.1 Alphaproteobacteria bacterium
GCGCCGCCGCTGGGGCGGCGGGCGCTGTCGCGCAGTTCTTGAACGCTGCTTCGCAGCCTGGCGTTGCATTTGAGCGGACAACAGATTTACCGGCAGCCCTTACCCCTTGTGCGTGGCCAGCTGCAGCAGAGCGCGGCCCAGCAGCACGTTTTCAGGGACCTCGCTGCCCAGCTTCTTGACCTGCAGTTCGGCGTCCAACAAAAGCTGTATCGCCCAAATCACCCGGCTGCCCGGCCAAAGGCGCGCCTGCGACCGCAGGACGTCGGCAACCCTGAAATTGGGCTTGGGGCGCATGGATTCTATCGCGCCCCCGTCCGCCAGAAACGCGAGCTTTTCCAGATGGTTCAGCATTATGCGCACCAGGGCTACCGCATTGTATTCGCCGCTTGAAAGCAGCCTTTCCATGGCCGTGACCGCGCCCGCCGCGTCCTGGCCGAACGCCGCCGCGTTCAGCTTGTCCAGCGAGGCTGCGCCGCTGTCGCCGACCACGTTGCGGGCCATGTCCGCGGTAAGGGTCTGGTCGTCGCCCATATAAACCAGCAGCTTCTGCAGCTCGGACTTGGTGACCATCCTGTCGGCCCCCAGGTGCGAGGCCAGGTATTCCAGCGCGTCCGGCGCTGCGCGCTTCCCCCCCGCGCGCAGGGTGTCGGCGATAAGCCGTGACAAAGCGCGCTCATCATCCGCATAGCACGCAAGCGCAGCGCAGCTTTCATGGGTTTCGGCCAGCTTGCGCAGCGACGAGTCCGGCCCCAGCGCAGAGGCGGTTATCACGGCCAGGCCGTTTGCTGTGGAATTAAGGAACTCGTCCGCGGTTTTCACCAAATGGCCGTCGCCGTCGCTTACCACAATGCAGCCGCGGCCGCCGAACAAAGAGTTCGAACCCACCGTGTCAAAGAAAATCCCCGGACTGTCCCTGACGTCCTTTGCCGAGGTTTTCGTGACGGCCAGCCCTTCACGCGCCAGCACGCCGGCCAGGATTTCCTGGACCTGGCCTTCGTCCGCTCCGTAAATCAGTATCAGGCGGTGCGAATCGTTTATTTCCTGAGCTGCCTTAATTTTCGCCATTTTCGAAAAACACCCGGACAAGGACGGCTATTTCGCTGGCAAGGCTTCTGGCCAGCCTGGTATAAGTGTTCTGCGCCGCAATCTGCGAGGCGTACGGCGAGGGCATAAGGTTGTACGAGGCCGTGGCCGTGCGCGTGCCTGACGCCACCTCATTGCCTTCGTTGTCCCTTATCACATAAGACGCGGACAGCCCAAGCCTTTGGCGCGTGGGCAGGTCGTCAAGCCCGATGGCCTGGTCCACGGGCGGATGCCTTCTAAGGGAGACGTGCAAAACGTACTTGGCCTGCTGTGGAGGCGGGCCCAGAACGTCGGTCAGGACGCGGCGCATTTCCACCCCGTCCTGCGTGGAGATAGGGGCTATCCTTATGCCGTACGGGTTGTCCGAACGTATCGGGCGCGCGCCGCAGCCGGCGACAAGCAGGACGGCGATGACGGCCAGCAAAAGCCTCATTGGCCTTCACCTTTGGAACGGCGGATTATCGCCTGCCTTATCCCCTCGGCCAAAGCCGGGTCCACGGCGCTGTCGCCCCACTGCCCGCCTTTCCTTTCCTGCTTGAACGCAGTCACCGAAACGTCGTCGTCGCCCCTGATTATCACGTTAAGCCTGAACCTTTGGTCCGGGGTCTGGGGCGGAGCGTACCAGTCCGTGATGATAACCCCTCCGGCCGAATCAGCCGAGGACAGCGGCATGAACGACACCGCGCCAAGGGCGGCCGACCACATCGATTCCTGGCCCCTGGCCCTGTTGTTGCCGCCGGCCCAAGTCCACGAAAAGCCGCTGTCGCTGTCGTCGCGCCTGAAATTGTTAAGGGCCGAAGGCCGGGGCCTGTCGTCCATGGTGTACCGGTTGGGCGGTAAAGCTCGGGGTAGGTGGATTTTATCGCCGAATCGTCGATGGAACACGCGCAAAGGATAACGGGCAAAAGCACAAGTGCGGCAGGTTTTTTCATGGGTGGATGCTCCTTACAAGGACAGCATATAACAAAAAGGCGGACGGGGCAAGATGCAAATCGGAGGACAGGCGGTTGGCGTACAAAAGCGCGTCCGCCCGGGCAAGCGCGCCATTAGCGAGCCGAGAGCGAGCGTGCGCGCGCCGCCTTGTGGCGGGCGGACGCGCGTGTCCTGCGGACCGCTTGGCGGAGCCGCTGTCGCGGCAGGTTTGTTAAGATTTTTCATATTGACTGCGCGCGAAAAACCGCTATAATAACCAAGTATGCCCCAGTGGCGGAATGGTAGACGCGGCAGACTCAAAATCTGTTTCTGGCAACAGAGTGCTTGTTCAAATCAAGTCTGGGGCACCAACCAAGCCAATCAAACATAAAGGCCGCGAAAATGGACGCCGACGCTATAAACGAAATGAACACCGAAATCATCGATGAAATCAACCGGGCGCATACCACCAAGGCGCTTGAGGACATCCGCGTGCGCGCCTTGGGCAAAAGCGGGCGCATCACCCTGGCCTTGAAAGGCCTGGCCGACGTTTCGCCCAGCCAGCGCAAGGACATGGGGTTCAAGCTGAACCAGGTCAAAA
>WRDZ01000147.1 GCA_009779595.1 Alphaproteobacteria bacterium
CGGAAGCCCATTTTGCCAAAACCGCATAATCTGGCGGAGGGGGAGGGATTCGAACCCCCGTTAGGTTGCCCTAAAACGGTTTTCAAGACCGCCGCATTCAACCGCTCTGCCACCCCTCCGGTTTGCGATGCCCGACGCTGGACCTAGACGGCCTTCAAGCGCAGGAACGTCTTTTTGCCTTTCTGCAGCAGCAGGGCGCCGTCTATCAAGTCCTTCTTGCCCAGCATCGAATCCGCGCTTTCGACCTTGATGCCGTTCACCGCAAGGCCGTTCTGCTCTATCATGCGCCTGGCTTCGGCCTTCGACGGCAGGAAACCCACGCTTACGGCAAGGTCCACAACGCTTATGCCGGCCTCAAGAACGCTTTCCTTGATTTCCTTTGTCGGAGCCTCGGACAAGCTTTCGCCCGTGCCGAAAAGCCCGCTGGCCGCGTCCAGGACCTTGTTGGCCTCGTCCTCGCCGTGGACAAGCTTGGTCAGCTCGAACGCCATGGTTTTCTTGGCCGCGACAATGTCTTCCTTGCACATCTTATCGATTTTGTCCACGGTGATAGAAGTGAACACCTTCAGCAGGATGTCCGTGCACTCGTCCGGCACGTTGTAAAAATACTGGTAAAAATCGAACGGAGTGGTCTTTTCGCGCGCCACCCACAAGGTTCCGGCTTCGGTCTTGCCCATCTTCCTGCCGTCCTTGGTCATCAGCAGCGGACAGGTCATGCCCATGATTTCCGGGCGGTCTTCGCTGGCCTTGCCCTCGACGTGGAAGTTCATCTTGCGGCTTAATTCGGTTCCGGCCACGATGTTGCCCCACTGGTCGCTGCCGCCTATCTGCAGGATGCAGCCGTATTCGCGGTTCAGGTGCACGAAATCGTACGCCTGCATAAGCATATAGCCCATCTCCAGGAACGTCAGCCCGCCGCTTTCCAGCCTTGAAGCGTACGCCTCCATGGCCAGCATCTTGTTGACGTTGAAATGTATCCCGACATAGCGCATGAACTCGATATACGAGAACTTGTTTATCCAGTCGGCGTTGTTGACGATGATGGCCGCGTTGTCCCCGGTGGTCTTTATGAAACGCCCGGCAAGATCTTTGATTTCCTTAAGGTTGTGGTTTATGTCGTCCTGTGTCAGCATCTGGCGCAAGTCGGACTTTCCGGACGGGTCGCCGACCATGGCCGTGGCTCCGCCGATAAGCAGGATACCCTTATGCCCGCGGTCTTGCAGCATCTTGAACATGCGCAGCGCGAAGAAGTGGCCTATGTGCAGGCTGTCGGCGGTCGGGTCTATGCCAAGGTAAAAAGTAAGCGGCTTGTCGCTGTCAATCATAGCCTTTATGCGGTCTTCGTTTGTCATCTGGTAAACGAAACCGCGGCTTTTCAACGTTTCAAAAAAATTGCCCGCCATAATGCGCCCCCGCTGTCATAAAATTGCCATGGAACCAATTATACGTTTTTTTTGCGGCCAAGTCAAGGGCTCATATCAACTTGACATCTCCATAAGGGCATAATAACCTTATTGTCGAGTAAAAGGAGCAAAAATGGCGGGCGAAAAAATAGTCGTGAAAAACATCATGTGGGACGTGGACGGCGTGCTGGCAAACCTGGACCACGCTTACTTCCGCCTGCTGACAGAGCACCCGAACTATAAGGACAGGTACAAGGATTTGAAGTATGAAGACCTGCCCCAAGCCCTGCCTATTTCGCCCCAAATCGGGTCGCTTGAGCTTACGTCCCAACCCACCATGGGCAAACAGCTTAACGAGGATTTCTGCCATAACTCGGGCGACATATATTTCGACCGCCCGCTTTACCCGCACGTCGAAGAGGTGCTGGCCCAGCTGCACAATCTGGGCTATATGCAGCTTACCATGTCCGCAGGTTTCGACGCGGAAGTGAAAAGGAAGATGATTGCCCAAGCGCTTGGCCCCAAGCTTTCCTTCGTGCATATCGAGGTTGTCCAGCATAAGAAACCGGTGGGCGACCCCGGCCACGGCAGCTCCATGATAGGCGAAAAAGAGGCGCGTATCCTTGAGTGCCTTGAAAAATACAATCTGCGCCCCGAAGAAACCGTGCTTGTGGACGACCGCATATTCAACTGCGAAACCGCGCTGAAGGTCGGCATGCGCGCGGTGCGCTGCCGCCCGGGCTTCACGACCGACACCCCGCCGCACATAAAACAGAGCCTTGCCGCCGAAGTGCGCGACATCGCCGCTTTCCGCGACTGGCTTTTGTCCGATACCGCGATGAAATGATTACCTGACCGCGCCTTCCGTTATGGAAACCGTTTTCGCCGCCGGGTCTATTTCGGTCATAGCCCCGCACGGCAGTATGAATTGCGGCACAGTATGCCCGAAATCCATGTTCGTCACGACCGCCATATCGGTGCGACCGTATTCCTTGCACGCCTGCAGGATAGCCTTATCGAATTCCGGATATTCCGCGATATGCTTGTCGCGCGCGGCTTCCTCGCCCTTTGCAAACTCGCCCCCGGGCCTGGCGAACAATATGCCGCTGATGCGCTCTAAAATCCCCTGAGCGCCGAAGTTCCGCAGCATATACTTCACATAATCCGGCAACGGCTTTTCTTCAC
>WRDZ01000148.1 GCA_009779595.1 Alphaproteobacteria bacterium
CCGACGACTTTTACGGCCAAGAAGCATTCGTTGCCATGGGCAGATTTCTTTCCTCTCCCAACCTTGATGACGGAGCCATTGTTCCCTATAAGCTGGAATCCACTTTAAGCGCCATGGGCGCGGTTGCCCGCGGTATTTGCCGGATAAATGACGGTTGCGTTGTTTCCATGGAAGAGCTTAAATCCATTGAAAAGAAAAACGGCGTCATCTTCAACACTGGCCCGGACGCAGCCAAACAGGAACTGAAACCGGACGCGCCGGTGTCCATGAATTTCTTCGGCTATCCGCTCAGCATACTTCCGAAGTTTGAACAGTATTTCAACGATTTTATCGCTGCTTGCGGCCATGACCCGAAAAGCGAGAGTTATCTTTCCACGGCAACGGACTGCCTTGTCAGGAACGGCCATATTAAGATGCGGGCCATTGACGCGGACTCCCAGTGGTTCGGAGTCACCTATAAGGAAGACAGGGAAACGGCAGTCAAGCGCCTTGCCCAGCTTACCGCGCAAGGTGTGTATCCCGCCGGGCTGTGGAAATAGGCGTTGGTTGCTTAACCGCGGTTCTGGCCGTCATTGCCTATACCGAAAAGGTTGTTGAACCTGCTTAATATGATGGCGGCTCCCGAATAGCTTTTGTTGAACTGCTGTTCCTTTGAAGGATTCGTCCATTCTTCGATTGCCCTGGCAGCGTTTGGCCTTGGCTTTGCCCATACCCCAAGGCCGTCTTTGCCCAGCCCGCCCCGCGCAATGTCCGCAGCTGTCCGCCCTTTTTCGTCTTTGGCTTCCAAACTAGCATTGTTTTCCAGCAACAGCGTCACCGCTTCCGGGCTATCGCCAATCACCGCGTGCATTAAAGGGGTATGCCCCCAACAGTCCGCCTCTTCGATATTGGCGCCGGCTTTGATAAGCAGTTTCATGGTGCCTGTATCGCCGTTCATGCTTGTCATCATCAATGCCGATTTTTTGAACATTTCAGTGGTTTGGTTGACGTTCGCCCCTTTTTCCAGCAAAGCCTTGACAATGCCCGAGTATCCGTTGCCTGCGGCAATCGACAAAGGCGGCATCAGGTCGCTTCCGACGATGGCGGCGTTTTTCGGGTCGAATTCATTGGGGTCGGCCCCTTGTTCCAGCAAGGCGTTGACAATTTCGATATCTTCCCTGTCCGCCCAGCAGGCCGCGATAAGCGGAGAAGATTTCGAATCGTTTTTCGCGTTCGCGTCTGCTCCGGCTTTCAGCAGCATGCGCACGATTCCGATATTTCCAGGAACATGGGCCGCATACCTAAGGGCCGAGTTGTTGTCCTGGTCGCAGGCGTTAACAAGCGCGCCTTCGGCAATCAGGCGGGCGACCTCTTTGGCATCGCCTTTTTGTGCCGCAGCCATCAACGGCGTTTTCTGCCGGACCAGCATTTCCGTATGGAAAGGGTGATAATCGTATTTTGAGTTATTATACGGATCCTGGAATTCATAGACCACGCGGAAATCCGGGTCGTTGGCAAGAAGATACTCTATTCCTTTTTTATATGCTTCATCTTTTTCCATTAATTCGTCGATTTTAGTCCGGGAAACCACCGGATAGGCCCAGGGAAGCCGCTTGGGTTCTTGTTCTTGGGTCATGATAATCCTCCTTAAATATATGGATACGTTGCGCCGATTATAACCGGAAAGTTAAGGATTGTCAAGAAAATCCGCTTTGCGATAATTTTCCGCTTGACATGGTTTTTATAATAGGATAATAATCTCATTCACAAGAGACGGGAAAACTGTCTCTTTTTTTCATGTCCCTGCGGTTTCTGCCGCAGGGGTATTTTTTTACTATTTATAAAAAGGAGAAAGCTTATGGCAGATGAACACATAACTCTCAACAGCCGCCCGCCGCGCATACAATTCATAGGCGACGGCGTCAGCACGACTTTTCCGGTGCCTTTCAGGGTTTTCAAGCCGGAATATGTGGAAGTGTATTTGGAATCAGTGAAGGCGCCCAGCGGGTTTGAAGTGCAGGTCGCGGACGATTATCACGGCACGGTCCGCTTTGACAAAGCGCCGGTGTCCGGTGCGCTTATCACTATCGTCAGGGTGGCCAAGATTGAAAGGACCACGCACTTTAATGAAGGCACGCCCATGAGGTACGATGCCTTGAACTATGAGTTCGACTATCAAATGGCATGTTTGCAGCAAGTGGCGGACAACCTGAACCGGTCCATGGTGCTTCCCCCGTACGCGATGGACCCGGATATACACTTCATCTTGCCCGAGCCTGTGCCAGGCCGGGCGATTGTGTGGGACAGCGCAGGCAGGAGGCTGGAAAACTCGTTCATGAACATAAATTTGGCCGGGCAACAGCTGGACACGGCCGTGTCAACGGCGACAAACCAGGCCATGATAGCCACATCCAGCGCGGAAATGGCGGCTGCCAAAGCCCAGCTTTTGTCGCACTTGGCCGGGCCCGAAACTCCAATCGGCTCCCACAAGGTGTTTTCTCGGGAACTGGTCGGGCAAGAGGCGTTCGGTTGGGCAATATCAGGCTCGCAGGTCAGCGGAGATAACGCGTCGGTGTGGCTGCCGATGCTGCAAACGG
>WRDZ01000149.1 GCA_009779595.1 Alphaproteobacteria bacterium
ATTGCCGCCCAGACCGTCAAGCAGGTCATGGGCCAGAAGATTAAAGAGTCCGAAAGGCAGCGCCAGTATGAAGAGTACAAGAACAAAATCGGCGAAATCGTCAACGGGCTTGTCAAGCGTGTGGAAATGGGCAACGTGTATGTGGAGCTCCCGCACGCCGAGGCCATACTGCGCCGCGACGAGATGATACCCCGCGAACAGTTCAAGGTCGGCGACCGCGTGCGCGCGCTTATATACAACATAAACCCAGAAGCCAAAGGCCCGCAGATACTTCTGTCACGCTGCCACCCGCAGTTCCTGGCCAAGCTTTTCGCTCAGGAAGTGCCGGAAGTGTACGACGGCGTAATCGAAATCAAGTCCGTGGCCCGCGACCCGGGTTCGCGCGCGAAAATGGCGGTCATGTCCAAAGACAACACCCTGGACCCCGTGGGAGCGTGCGTGGGCATGAAAGGCATGCGCGTGCAGGCGGTCATCTCGGAACTGCAGGGCGAGAAAATCGACGTTATCCAGTGGACCGCGGACGTGCCCACGTTCGTGGTGAACGCTTTGGCTCCGGCCGAAGTGACCAAGGTCGTGCTGAACGAACACGCGCACCGCATAGACGTTGCCGTGCCCGACGAACAGCTTTCCCTTGCAATCGGCCGCCGCGGCCAGAACGTGCGCCTGGCCTCGCAGCTTGTGGGGTGGAGCATCGACATCATGACCGAAGCCCAGGAAGCCGAACGCCGCCAGACCGAAACCAAGGCGCGCACCGAACTGTTCATCAGCGGCCTTGACGTGGACGACGTCATCGCCCACCTGCTGGTCAACGAAGGCTTTGCCAACATCGAGGAAATCGCCGAAGTCGACGTATCCGAACTTACGGTCATAGAAGGATTTGACGAGGATATCGCCGCCGAACTCCAGACCCGCGCCAACGCCTATATCAAGGCCAGGCAGGAAGAGCTCAGCAAAAAGCTGAAAGAGCTGAACGCCGATGAATCCCTGCTGAAAATCTCGGGGCTCACCACGGATATCCTGGTGAAACTGGCTAATAACGGCGTAAAGACCGCGGACGACATAGCCGACCTTGCCAGCGACGAGCTGCTGGAAATCACCGGCGAGCTTATGACCAGGCAGGCCGCGGACAAGCTTATAATGAAGCTGCGCGAAACCTGGTTCAAGGACGAGGAGAAAGAGGATAAACAAGATAAACAAGAGGAAACGGATGCAAAGGACGCGTAGATGCGCAGTGACAAGGACGGTAATGTCCACGGACGCCATGCTGCGGCTGGTCGCCCGGCCTGACGGCATGCTGGTGTTCGACGTGGACGAAACCATGCCCGGCCGCGGCATCTGGGTGCAAGCGGCTGAGCTGAAACACGCCATTGACAAAAAACTGCTGTTGAAAACCGCGCGCGGCAGGGCTAACCGCACGGAACACGAGTTTTTCAACACGGTCGCGGACAGGGCAAAACAGCGGCTGGAAACGCTGCAGGGCAGGGCCAGAAAGGCCGGGATAAAGCCGCAGCATGACAGTTGCCGCTTGACTGGCCGCATTAATAGCCTTATAAACAAAATAAAAGCATTGGAAACAAATAATGACGGACAACAAGGATAACAACAATAATGCGGCTAAGGGCTCGTTGACGCTGGGCAAGGGCCGCCTGGAACTGAAGAAGAATGTCGAAGGCTCTAGCGTGCGGCAAAGCCTTTCGCAGGGCCGTTCAAAGGTCGTGCAGGTCGAAGTGCGCAAGAAACGCATGGCTCCTGCCGAAATCAGGCACGGCGACGAGCAGATGAGCGACGAGCAGGCCCAGAAGCTGAAAATCCTGCTGGAAGCGCAGAAGGAAACTGAAAAGGAAGCTGTCCGCCGCGCCCAGATGGCTGCGGAAAACCCGGCCGGCGCCGGCAAAGACGCGTTCAGGGCCGAAGAAGATGAACAGCGCCCGGATGTTATAGAGGCTCCGAAAAAATACAAGCCGGCCGAGCGCGTATCCAAGCGCGCCGAGGACGAAGAGGAAAACGAGGTTTCCGAAAAGAAGCTGCAGAAGAAAACCGCCCACGCGCACCATGTCCAGCCCAGCAGCGTCCGCCCCAAGGCTGGCGAGCGCCGCGGCAACAACAACCGCGTGAACTTCCGCCAGATAAGCATTGACGGCGACGGGGAAACCGACAGCGAATTTACTGCGGGCCCAAGGCGCGGTCGCTCGCAGGCCGCCCAGAAACGGGCGCGCGAAAAGGCAAGGGCGCGCGAGCAGGCCAGCATGAAACCACCGGAAAAAGTCTTCCGCGAAGTGGTGGTTCCGGAAACCATCACTGTCGGTGAACTGGCCAACCGCATGACCGAACGCGCTCCCACGGTGATTAAAGAGTTGATGAAGCTTGGGCTTATGGCCACCATCAACGACGTCATAGACGCTGACACGGCCGAGCTTGTGGTCGCCGAACTTGGCCACAAAATCAAGCGCGTGAACGCCGGCGACGTGGAAGAGGGGCTGGTCAAGGAAGACAGCGTTGAAAATATGGTTGCAAGGGCTCCTGTCGTGACCGTCATGGGCCACGTCGA
>WRDZ01000150.1 GCA_009779595.1 Alphaproteobacteria bacterium
ATGCCCACGACGGTGACTTTGGCTACCTGCGATATCCTTGCGTTCTTTACCATATAGTATCCCAGCATATATATGATTGCGTGAAAGTCAACTATGCAAAGCCAAAAGCCTGCGCCTGAAATCACCGGCTCCGGGTTGGCCGTAATACAGCCCCATGGCGCGGACCAGGGCCTGCCTTGGGTTGTCGCATTGCACGGCGTATTCGAAATATTTTTCAGCCACTTCATCGCGCGTCAGGCCGCCCTCGGCAAACATGAACGGAGCCGCATACGCCATCCTCCCCATCATGACCCTGTCGACCTTCTGCAAGTGCGAAATCACCTGCTGCAGGTTGACGATATCTCCGTTCACAACCACGGTCCAGTCCGGCCTTGCGGCTTTCAGCCTGTAAACCGCCGTGTAATCGATTGGCGGCTTGACAAGGTTCAAGGCGGTGGACAGCTTCAAGTTAGCCTTGCGCGCGTGTATGATTACCTTGTCGCAGCCAAGCCCGCCAAGGAAGTCCGTCATCCTGTCATATCCGTCGCCGGGTGTCCCGTCGTCTATGCATATGCGGGTCTTTATGGTGATTTTCGCATCCCTGGCACCCGCCCGCATAGCGTCCAGGCAGCGCCGGGCAAGGTCGCTGTCTTTCATAAGGGCCGCTCCGAAATTGCCGGCCTGCACTTTTGGCGACGGACAGCCCGCGTTAAGGTTTATTTCGCCATAACCGTAATCCGCCGCGATTTCGCACGAGCGCTTCAATAGCTCCGGGTCGCTTCCCGCAAGCTGCAGCACCGCATCCTCCCCGCGCACCAGGAACCTGTCCGCATCGCCGTAAACCAGGCCCTGGCAGGGCACCATCTCGGTGTACAGGGTCACGCGCGCGCTTATCAGCCTGATAAGGTGGCGGAAATGCCGGTCGGTCCTGTCCAGCATCGGGGCTATCTCGATTTTATTTAATGTATTGTTTTCCATAATCTTTTATCGTATAATCCTTCATATGAGCAGCATATCGTCAAAAAATAAAGTTTCCTTTAACAGCAGCCCAAGCCTGCAGCGCTTTAACAGGGTCAAATCCGATGCCGGAACCGACCCCGACCCCGTCAGCCCGGCGGAAGGCGCGGCTGCCGTGACAGCGTACGAATCCCTGGACCCGGACGACCGGGGCAGGCAAAAGAAACAGCAGCAGCAACCCCAGCCCAAGCAAGAGCTTGAAGACCAGGCCCCGCAAGAGCTTTCCGGCCTGCTGGCAGCGCAAGAACAGTCGGAAAAGCAAGCCCCTGTCGCGGGCAAGAACGCCTATTCCGCCACAAACCAGACGCCGCCGCCCAACCGCAAGCTGGCCGATGCTTGAAATACGGCCTATTGCGCCGGCTGGTCATACTTCTTCTGGCTCGTGTCTTCATCTAGAACGCTGTGTATGATATCTTCCAGCGCGCGCTTGTCATCATAGTCATACTCTAAAGACTCAGGCTCGTACTCTGACACGGCGGGCGCCGTAATATCTATGCCGTCGGTGAATATTATGTCGTCAAGCGAAGGCTCGGCCGGCAGCAGCCCTTTCATCTTATGCTCGGGCACCAGTTCGAAAACCATTTCCGCGCTTTTGTTCAGCCACGGCAGGAAATAGCTTTTCTCCGCGAATTCCTGCAGGCTGCGTGGAGCCGCAAGCAGCGACAAGGCGAAAGAGGCCACGATAAGCAGCACCCCGCGCAGCGCGCCGAAAACCAGGCCCAGCGTGCGGTCCAGCCCGCTTAACGAACTTTTCCTAAGCTCTCTGGTAAGCTTGCTGATTATTATGGTGTTGATGACCAGAACAATCATCGCTATCAAGCATCCCACGATGATGTTGTACATCAAAAGCTGCGGGAAAAGGTCGGCCAGGTACGGCTGCAGCATGGGCAGGAACAGTATCACCGCAAACGCGGCCAAGGCCCAGGAAACCAGCCCCAGGACCTCGCGCAGGAAACCGCGGTATGATGCGAAAACCGCCGATAGCACACACACCGAAACAGCGATTATGTCGAACATGTTTATTTCATAAGACATCTTTTTACCCCTGGTTCCCCACAAACATAGCGCTTAAACTTTTGACATTACCTATATCTTTTACCGCAATCTGCACGCTTTTTGCAACAGTTTTCTGCGATTCCTTGGCGGGCGGAACCAAAGCTTTGGCAAACCCAAGCTTCACCGCCTCTTTCATGCGCAAATCCGGCTGAGCCACGCTGCGCACCTCGCCGCTAAGGCCGATTTCGCCGAAACAAACGCAGTCCGCCGGCACCGGCTTTCCGGTAAGCGCGGAAATTATGGCCGCAGTCACGGCCAAATCCGCGGCCGGTTCGGTAAGCTTCAGGCCGCCGGCCACGTTCAGGAACACGTCCTTGTTGCCGAAAGCCAGGCCGCACCGCGCCTCAAGCACGGCCAGAATCATTGACAGCCGGTTGTTGTCCCACCCGACAACCGCGCGTCGCGGAGGGCTCATCCCCCCGCTTTGCGACACCAGCGCCTGTATTTCCACCAGCAGGGGG
>WRDZ01000151.1 GCA_009779595.1 Alphaproteobacteria bacterium
GACCGCGTGTCGCCCATGAAAACCTGGACATTATCGAACACGTGCTCGTCCTGGAAAAGCGTGTAATTATCGAACTGGCGCATTCCATAGGTCATCATTGCCAGGCTTTCCCTGGCGCGCAACGGCTGGGTCCTTAGGCCGTTTATAACCATTATCAGCCGCCGGGTCCCGTCCCTGCTGCGCGCGGCGCCCACCAGCCCAAAGCCTCCCCTTCGCGTGTGCCCGGTCTTTAAACCTTCGGCCTGAGCGGGGATAGAGAACAAAAGGTGGTTGCGGTTGGACTGCCTTACCCTGTTGAATTCAAATTCAGTTATGACAAACAGCGGCATGTGTTCGGGGAAATCGCGCATCAAAGCCTTGCTTAGAACGGCCAAATCCCGCGCGGACATAACCTGTTCGTTATGATGGAGCCCTGTGGAGTTCATGAAATTGCTGTTGCGCAGGCCCAGTTCGGCGGCTTGCAGGTTCATCATCTTCACGAACTCGGCCTCGGTTCCGGCGATGTTTTCCGCCAAAGTCATGGCTGCGTCGTTGCCGGAAACCACAATGATGCCCTTTAACAGGTCGGCGACGGAAACCAGCTGCCCGCGTTCCAGAAACATCAGGGAGCTGTTGGGCCCGCCGTGGCGGAACGCGTTATCGCTTACCATGAACATGGAATCTTCCGTTATCCTGCCGTCGCGCAAGGCCTGGAACACAACATAGGCCGTCATAAGCTTGCTCATGGACGAGGGAACCATAGGCTGGTCCGCCATTTTCGAGAACAGCACCGCGCCAGTGTCGAAATCCATCAATATGGCGTGCGTGGCCTCGGTATTATAGGCGAAAGACGTTTGATTACAAATAATTACAACGGCAGATGCCAGCAGAAACTTTCTTATCATAAATCAAAGTGTAAAGGTAAAACCCGGGGCTGTCCATAATAAAATTCGAGGCTGTCATAGAATTTAATGACAGCCCCATGAATTTTATCGGTTCCGGTTGCTATAGCAGTTTTATCTGCCTTTTGTAAGGGACAACGGGTTCAGATACTTCAAGCAGTCATCTGCAAACGCCAGGCTGTACACGCCGTTTTGGCAAAGCTCGCTAAGCTTCATGGCCGGGATTGTTTTATTCGCAAACATGGCGGCTTCTTGCTCGGTTTCAAAAGCTTCCTGTGATTCATACAGGGGATACACTATATGCGTATAATGATATTTTTTCTTGGTTTCGCCTTCAAGAGCCGCTTTTGCAATCCCGGCGTCAATACTGCGTTCCTCGTTCGCATACAGGAAAGCGCGGTATTGCGAGGCTTCTCCTTTTTCCCGTTTCCATCCATCAGGGTCATGGACACCCATATGGAATTTTTTATTGATAATCGCCGCTGTTTCTTTTTGCAGGTCTTTAAGGCCTTGCTGGGTATTTTCCGACATGAAATCCTCCGTTGTTCGGTTGAATGGCCTGTTATATCATAACTTACAATATTTTACAAGCGTTTTTCCACCCTGCGCATAAAAATTCCCCCTGCCCTCTTGCGGATTGCGGTTTTCGCGATTATATACACCATACTAGGGATTAGAAACAAAGGAGTTTCAACATGGGAAGAGTTATAGGAATTGACCTTGGGACCACCAACTCGTGCGCTGCCATAATGGACGGCAAAGACCCGAAAATCATCGAGAACCGCGAAGGGAACCGCACTACTCCGTCAATAGTGGCGTTTGTGGGCGGGGACGAGCGTCTGGTCGGCCAGACAGCCAAGCGCCAGGCAGTGACCAACTATGAAGGCACCATATTCGCCATCAAACGCCTTATCGGCCGCCGTTTCGACGATGCCGAAATCAAAAAAGCCAAGGACAGCGTGCCTTACAAGATTGTCAAGGGCGACAACGGGGACGCGTGGGTCGAGGCAAAGGGCGAAAAGTACGCTCCGTCGCAGATTTCAGCGTTCATTTTGCAGAAAATCAAAGAGGACGTCGAGGCTTACCTTGGCGAAAAGGTGGACAAGGCGGTTCTTACTGTGCCGGCCTATTTCGACGACAGCCAGCGCCAGGCCACCAAGGACGCGGGCAAAATCGCGGGGCTGGAAGTCCTGCGCATCATCAACGAGCCCACGGCCGCGGCTCTGGCCTATGGCCTGGACAAGAAAAAATCGGGCACCATCGCGGTTTACGACCTTGGGGGCGGCACTTTCGACGTGTCAATCCTTGAAATCGGCGACGGCGTGTTCGAGGTGAAGGCCACCAACGGCGACACCTTCCTGGGCGGTGAAGACTTCGACGGCCGGGTGATTAAGTTCCTGGTGGACGAGTTCAAGAAGGACAGCGGCATTGACCTTGGCGCGGACAAGCTGGCTTTGCAGCGGCTGAAGGAAGCTGCGGAAAAGGCGAAGATAGAGCTGTCGTCCGCAAAGGAAACCGACATAAACCTGCCCTTCATAACCGCGGACCAGTCCGGGCCCAAGCACATGAACATCAAGCTGACCCGTGCCAAACTTGAAGGACTGGTGCAGGATTTGATA